>JAIOSQ010000212.1 GCA_021107535.1 Bacteroidales bacterium
CATAGAACAGGTCCCTGATGTCGAGATACAGCGGCTCTCCGTTGGCGCCAAGTTCCTTGGTGCGGTCAAGCACAGAAATACGTTTTACACTCTTTGGAAAAACTTTCATGAAATATTTTTCTGAGAATGGCCTGTAAAGGTGTACTGAGATGAGGCCGACTTTTTCGCCATTTGCAAGCTTATGATCGATCACCTCCTTAATGGTGGAAGTAACGGAACCCATGGCTATGAGGATATTCTCTGCATCCGGGGCACCATAATAGGTGAAGGGATGATACTCCCTGCCGGTCATTTTGCTGATCTCCTTCATGTAATCCTCCACAATGTCGGGAACAGGATCGTAAAAGCGTGATCCGGCTTCTTTGGCCTGGAAGAAGATGTCGGGGTTCTGTGCAGTTCCCCTGGTAACAGGATGTTCGGGGTTGAGTGCATTATCCCTGAACTTCTGCAACATCTCATAGTCGACCAGTTCCGCCATATCTTCGTTGTCGAAATATTCCACTTTCTGGATCTCGTGAGAGCTTCTGAAACCATCGAAGAAATGAAGGAATGGAATCCTTGATTTGATGGATGCAAGGTGGGCGATACCTCCGATATCCATAATTTCCTGTATGCTCCCTGAAGCCAGTATGGCAAAGCCGGTCTGCCTGACAGACATCACATCACTGTGGTCTCCAAAGATGGAGAGGGCATGTGCGGCAATACTTCTTGCACTGACATGAAAAACTGCCGGCAGGAATTCACCGGAGATCTTGTACATGTTTGGGATCATCAAAAGAAGGCCCTGTGAAGCAGTGAAAGTAGAGGAAAGGGTTCCTGCCTGAAGTGCACCATGAAGGGCTCCTGCAGCACCGGCTTCCGATTGCATTTCTTCAACCTTTACAGTCTCTCCGAAAATGTTCTTCCTGCCATAGGCAGCCCACTCATCGATATATTCCGCCATAGTAGAGGAGGGAGTGATAGGGTATATACATGATACTTCACTGAATATATACGCCACATGAGATGCTGCATAGTTACCATCACAAGTGATGAATTTTTTCTCTTTAGTCATAATGTGTTTATATTTAAGTCTTTATATTTCAAAAACGATATTCAAAATTGGCAGCACGAAATTAGTAAATTATATGTATACCGTTTTTAAATTTGGGTAAAATTAGGCCTTGTGCACTTAATTTATACTGATTTTAGATTGCCGGAATTTATGTGATTAAATATTTTTACATACTTTTATGAAGTCAAAAAATGAGTTTGGAGTAATTCATTATCAAAAAACCTAAATCTAATAAAATGGACTTGAAAACAAAATATATGGGGGTTGAACTGAAGAACCCTGTGATCATTGGTGCAAGCAACCTCGTAGCAGACCTTAGGTCTTTGAAAAAGATTGAAGAAGAAGGCGCTGCAGCCGTAGTTTACAAAACATTGTTTGAAGAGCAGATCCACCTGGAGAACCTGCAAGATCACCAGGCCGAGGAAGACTATGCAAACAGGCATGCAGAAATGTCTGGCTCACCTTACCCTTCCTTTGAAGAAGCCGGTCCTGAAGCATTTCTTGCAAGGCTTAAAGAAGCAAGAGAAGCCTTGGGTATACCACTTTTTGCCAGCCTCAACTGCGTTTATGATGAAACCTGGGAAGAATATGCAAAGAAGATCGAGGATACCGGTGTTGCCGGGCTGGAACTGAATTTTTATGCTGTCCCAAGGACCTTTGACATTGATGGCCGGTCTATTGTTACAGAACAGCTTGATATACTTGAAAAAGTAAAGAAAGCAGTTAAAATCCCCGTGGCTGTTAAGTTGAGCCCTTATTATACAAATCCCCTGTATGTTATAGCGGAAATGGATAAATCCGGCGTGGATGCATTTGTGTTGTTTAACCGTTTATTCCAGCCCGAGATTGACATCGACCTGGAAGAACATTATTTTCCTTACAACCTTTCCACACAGAATGATAACAGGATCTCACTGCGCTATGCCGGATTGCTTTATGGCGAGATCAGGGCGGCTATCTGTTCCAATACAGGAATATTCACCGGCGAAGATGTGATCTCAATGATCCTCGCCGGAGCCAATGTAGTACAGATCGTAAGTACTTTATATAAAAATGGTATCGGACAGATCAGCACCATTCTGAATGAGGTGGAAACCTGGATGAAGAAGAAGAATTACAAAAGTTTGAATGATTTCAGGGGCAAGCTGTCTAAAAAGACCCTCAACGACCCGTTCACATACAAGCGTGCACAGTATGTGGATATTCTGATGAAATCAGAAGAGATCTTTAAGAAGTATCCGATGATATAAGATGGTGTTGGGTGTTGGGTGTTGGATGGATTGCAGATTGTAAATTGTATATTGCATATTGTAGAAGTATTTGTCTGCAAACTACCATACCCTCTTCCCGTCCCAAAGTCCCACAGTCACATAGTCTCAAAGTCCCAAACTCTCTGACCCTCTGACTCTCGAACTCTCTGATTCTCAAATTCTCACAGTCACACAGTCACAAAGGTCACAAAGTCTCTGATATTTTACTGATGGCATAATCCCATCCTGCTTTCAGTGCGTCGATATTCATTTGAACGACATCATCCCCTTTTCTGCCGAAGATCGTTTTTATGGCACCGTGGAAAAGCTTGATATCCATTTCAAGGAAGGGGAGGGCGGCTCCAAGGATCACCATGTTGGCGGCTCTTTTGCTGCCGAGGTCTTTGGCAATCTTATCGGCATCAATGATGATATGCTGTGGCAGGGTGCTGATCTCAGTCAGGATATCGTGCAGTTCAGGATAGTTTTTAATATTTATATGGGGTGTGCTGTTGGTGATCAGCCAGCCATCTTCTGCCAGCATGGCAACATAACGAAGGCTTTCCATGGGTTCAATGGCAATGATCATGTCGGCATGCCCTTTGGGGATGAGATCGGAAGCCACAGGCTTATCTGACAGGCGGAGGTTTGAGTGTACATCCCCGCCCCGCTGGCTCATACCATGGACTTCAGCTTGTTTCAGGTACAGTTCTGCCCCCATGGCAGCGGTCCCGATGATAGCGGCAATAGACAATATGCCCTGACCACCGACGCCTGCTAAAATGATATCCTTTTTCATACGATCTATTGAATTGCCGATTTAACTTTTCTTTTTTCTGCACGGATTTTGGCAGCAAGGGTCTGAATACATTC
>JAIOSQ010000309.1 GCA_021107535.1 Bacteroidales bacterium
CATTCCTTATCCATGAGGCTAGTTTTAAAATTTCATTATGGAGTTCTTTATAGGTAATTTCTTCGTGTCCTACCAGAAATGGGGCTTCAAGGCCGGATGTGTGTTCAAAAAAATAATCTATTGCATTCATACTATCCAGGGATAATTTAGTTGTTTCAGTTTCGCTACTCAGCTTAAGAACTATAATAGTTACGTACTGGTTGCATCCTCAGATATTCGGTTGTTTTCCGTTTTCTCTCAAAATTACGAAATAGTGCTTCAACGCGCTCCACAGTCTCACCCATAACTTCAGCCACCTCACCTGCCGGATAGCCGTTCTCAAATCCATACCAGTACCTGTCCATAAGGTCAAAGGGAAGCTGGAAAAAGAATTCCTCCTGTGTTTGCTCGGCTGAGTAGGTGTCGGTTGTCGGTGTTCTGTTAATAATATCTTTCGGGACACCAAGGTATTCTGCTAACTGGTAAACCTGTGTTTTATAAAGATTACCAATTGGCATCACATCTGCTCCTCCGTCTCCATATTTCACAAAGAAGCCCTGCTCCTGTTCATGTTTATTAGGAGTGCCAATAACTGCATAATGGAGTTTCTCAGCGTGATAGTATAGCATAGACATCCTTGTGCGTTGTTTGAAATTCGAAGCTGCTACTATCTGGAGATACTCATTCCTGGGCAGTATTTTTTCTTTCTCTGTTCCATCCGGGTCCACTATTGTCAGGGTGAAAATAGGTGGGAGGTTAGAAAAAAGTCCTCTCTGTTTAATGCCTATCTTCATCTTATAGGTTGCAGGATTATACTCCGGAAAGACCTTTGAGACAGCCTCATCTCGTCTCTCGTAGCACTGGAAGCCTGAAAGAGTATCAGTTATCTCTTCTTTTATCGCTTCTACTCCGTAAATCTGAGCAAGGTTCCGTGCCAGCTCCTCACTGTCGGGACTGGAGTCTTTTTCAGGTAGCATGATACCAAGAATCTTTTCAGGGCCAAAGGCTTTAACGGCAAGAGCAAGGCATACCGAAGAATCAACACCCCCGCTAACACCTATTACACCGCCATTGCGTTTCAGTTTATGCAAAACATCCTCCTGCATCTTATTTACTATATTGCCAACTGCAGTTTCAACATCTTCAAGTAGTATAATATCTTTTGAAAAAGGCTTTTTAGGTGACATATTTTCAGGTTTTTGTTTATTAAAAGTCTTCAATTATTTTTAGGTTTTTTAATTCTGGCGTATGAAATTCATCATTATTGTTTTCAATAAACTGTCGATGAAGCAGGTGTGTTGATATTACAGCAGCAAGCACCATATTATCCATTTCCGAAGCTGTTCCTGTTTTTTCTATTTTATTATATAGAGGCATCAGGGTTTCCATATTAAAGATACCGACCTTTTTTGTGTATTCATCCGATATCATATCTTTTACGTACTCCGGTGCACCGGCCGACATAAACACTTTGCTGATAGGCGCACGATAGGGTTGTTTGGGCCGTTTAATTATACTTTCAGGAATTCTGTTTTCCATAAGCTTTTTAAGGAGGAATTTCTCATTAAGACCCTTTAGTTTATAATCTGCCGGCAGACCGGCACAGAATTCAATTACCCTGTTATCCAGGAAAGGGTACCTTCCCTCAACAGAGTTTGCCATTGTCATCCTGTCTCCCTGGGAAGACAGAAGATAACCCGACATAAATATTGTGGTTTCAAGCCATTGTGATTTGGCCAGGGTATCCCAGGTGTCAAATCCTTTGGGTAATTGGCCTGAAAGCAGACTCAGCGGTGAATAATCCTTAAGGCCATCCTTCAGTTCTGATGAGAAGTGTTTTTTAATATGGTTTGAGTTATTCCATCTTAACAGATGAGAATAGAATGGATTGTCAATATCATCAAGTTTATACCCGAAAAACATCTTAAGAATGTTAGTGGTGGCATTTCGAAGATGAGGAATATCAGGATATAATTTCTTAAGTAAAAGAGGTCTTATAGATGATCCCGGTTGTGAAGCCCAGAATCTACGTATCTTTGCTTCCCTGAAGATATTATATCCTGCCAGCATTTCATCAGCACCCTCACCTGTTATTACCACCTTTATGTTGTTATCCCTGACCAGCTTCGAAAGGATCATCATGGGAGTAGGGGCTGTTCTGGTTACGGGAGTTTCTGAATGCCATACAACGTTTGGAAAGTATCTGGCGATATCCTGTGAAGAGCAATTGATCGATTTGTGATTTGTATTTAAATACTTCACGGCTTCTACCTGGTAGCTGCTCTCATCAAAAACCTTATCCTCGAATCCTATAGAAAAAGTATTCAGTATACCGGGTTCAATGTCTTTAATATACCTTACTGTAGCACTTGAGTCAATGCCTCCACTCAGATAAGCCGCAACCTCAACATCTGCTCTTAACCTGAGACGCACAGCACTGCTCAAAAGTTCATTAAATTGTTCTAATGCATCATTGAACGAAAGGTTCTCATACCTGTTGTCAAAATCTAATTCCCAGTACTTTTCAATTTTCAGCCCATCCCTGTTATATACAAGGTAATGACCGGGTGAAAGTTCACAGATATCCTTAAAGGCAGTATTTGGCGTTATTGCTGTCCAGAAGGTATAAATCTGAGCAAGGCTTTCGGGTTGAAGTTCACGGTTTACCGATTTTTGCTGAAAGAGAGCTTTTATTTCCGATGCAAAAGAGAATACACCATTGGTAATATTGTAAAACAGGGGCCGAATACCTACCCTGTCACGGGCAATAAATAATTCTTCACTCTGTTTATCCCATATGGCAAATGCAAATTGC
>JAIOSQ010000110.1 GCA_021107535.1 Bacteroidales bacterium
GTTTAAGCCCAAAAGCCATATTCTGGTAGGCAGTCATGTGGGGGTAAAGTGCATAGTTCTGAAAGACCATGGCGATGTTCCTGTCTTTTGGCGGCAGGTCATTTACCCGTTTATCATCAATATAAAGGTCGCCCCTGGTGATATCCTCCAGCCCGGCGATCATTCGCAGAAGAGTGCTTTTCCCGCAACCCGAAGGGCCTACCAGAACGACGAATTCACCATCCCTGATCTCGAAACTGGCATCACTGATAACATCCACCTTGCCATCGTAAGTCTTTGCTATATTTTTCAGCGTAACATTGCCCATATCTTCAATAAAATATCAAATTTAAGATTATATTATTAAAGTCCAAAATATGATTTGGGTATATGCGTGATCCTGCAGGCTAGGTCCAATTCACCAGAGGCAATAATATAATGATCCCCGGCATCAACAATCCCAGTTGTGAAAACAACATCATCCAAATAGATCTGCTCTTTGATATCCTCCGTTAATTCAGGTTTTGACTCCAGGAGAGGTTCTTTATCTTCGATTTTCAGGATATTATGAGGATTTTCTTTATCCAATAATGCCCAGTAGGTCCGGTATATCCCAACTTTTCCTTTGGTTTCTACGCCATGGAATAAAGCCAGCCAACCCTTTGGAGTATGAATTGGCGGAGTGCCACCACCAATACGGTTTGTGAATCCTGATTCTTTTTTTGAACGGATAAACGGAAAATCGGTAGGCTTCCAGTGATACAGGTCAGGGGAGGAAGCAAGGTTAATTGATGGACCTGACAGATATTCTGATTCCTTGCCTGTATCAAAATACAGCGCACCCAAAGGACGTGTGAGCGCATAATATTTGTTATTAAGCTTTCCTTCAAATATTAGCATGTCTTTGTTCTGATGGTCGAGGATGATGCCGGCAAATGAATAATTCAGGCCGTCGGTACTGCTAAAGAGTGTAGTTGCATGTCTCTCGGAACTCACTGTGCAGCATGTCATATAATACTTTTCCTCAATAATCGAGATCCTGGCATCCTCTATCCCGTATTCCTGGCTGCTACGGTCGGGCGAAATAATCTTATCGTAATGTATTTCAACCACCTGCAAGCCATCCGGGGATAATTCAACAGGCAATAACCAGGAAAGAGATGTGAGCCCCATTACAGCAGTAGGCAGATATTTTTTCAGCGTAAATTTTCTTGGATCATCCCTGATCACTTCATTCAGGGGATATGCTTCCAGGCGATACCCTTCAGGACTCCATGTGATGGCATGAATATGCTTACCCATAACAGGCTCCTTCAATGCTTCGGCCACCCGCACCATGATCAATAGATTGCCATTTGGCAAGCTTGTGAATCCGGGGTTAAAAGCACCAAGTACAAAGGTTTCTGCATTAAGGTCCTTTCTGAATGGAGAATGCTTTAGATCCACATCCCCCGGCCTGAAAACCAATTTGTCTGTTTCGAATGTCATTTTTGAAAATGTATTTGTAATCCTTATAACTTACAATTTTCAATTCTTAATCTTCATCTCATACAGGGGAACACCTGACTTCGCATCCTGCGGATATCTCCTGCATAATTCCACCAACACATCCTCATGCGTCACCCCCAGGTTCATGACCGTATCATTTCCCCCATAATAAATATATATGCTGCCATCATCGTTTCTGATTGCCCCGCAGCAAAAAACCACCTGTGGTACATGAACATATTCATGATCTCCCACCATACAATCACTTGCCGTTGGAAATAAAATGGGAATATTTGATACTTTTAATTTCCCCGGGTCTTCAATTTCATGAAGGGCAACCCCCAGCACATAAGGGTTGCCATCCATGGTGCTTCTAACGCCATGGAATATATTCAGCCAGCCATGCCTGGTTTTGATCGGGGGTGCCCCGGGGCCGATCTTATCACCGAATGAACCCGGCCCTCCGGCTTGCTTCATGACTGGTTCAGGTTCAATTTTCCAGTCATTTGATATGATCTCATTGGCGTAAGCAATCCTGATCTGTTTGAATATTCCCCCCGTATGAACTGCAGTCGCATCATTTGGACGCATTAATGCCATAAATTTTCCATTGATCTTTTCAGGAAATAACACCACATTTCTCATATCGACATTCAGTAATGGCCCATACCTGGTATATTTCCGAAAATCTTTGGTGGTAGCCAGGGAGACCCTGACCCTGTCCTTTTCATAAGCATGGTAAGCACTATAGGTGATGTAAAATGTATCACCGATTTGCGTGATTCTCGGATCTTCTACCCCTCCCGATTCGTTCTCAATAATGGGTTTGATATCAATGCCTTCCCCCACTTTGTCGTCTTTGCTACAGGGCATGAAGGCAGGTTGTCCGTCAGGCTGCCATTCTGTACCATCCCTGCTTCGGGCAAGTCCCAGGACGGATATTCCGTTGCGCAAATGCGAGCGGAATAACATGATAAATTCATTGTCATATTTTGCAATACCTGCATTATGGGTGGTGATAACCTGAAGGTGCGGGGCAGTCCAATGTTTATTAACATCGTAAGGAGATAGAATGGGATTGCCCGGCCACCTGAAGACCGGGTTGTTTAAGTCAAGCTTAATCTTTTTGTCTTTAAGTTCTATTATTCTGCTTAGATTATTCATAGATATTATTAATATCCGCGACCGGATGATTTTTAATTGCCTGCAAGATTAGTAAAGCTTCAATGGTAGACTCAGCTCCTGAATTCTTGTTTACTTCTTTTTCCGAGCCTATTCCGTCAAAACACCTGCCGGTTTCCGGGTCGTACATTTGTTGTGCGGTAGGATTATTGCCTGCCAGCCAGGAAGCCAGTTGTTGAGCCATATCGACGTACTTTTTTTTCTCAGTAACATTATAGGCTTCGAGGCATGCATATACCATGGGCCTGATGCCATAAGCGATCTGCGGGTACATACGTTTTTCTGTTTCGTATATTTTACCTTCTGTTTCTTTAATGTAAATATGATGCAGGTACCCTGCATTTAGCAGGTAGGTGTAAAAATAATTTATTTCATTTAATGCTGATTCAATAAAATCATCTCTTCCAAGTAGTTTGCCGGCTCTGAGCATGGCATATGCCTGCATATTGCCATAGGCATGCCACAGGTTATTCCAGCTGAGATAAGCACCATAAGGAAAGTTATTACAATCACCTTTTTGTGTCAACAAAAGCCCTTCTGCAAACTTTTCGATCAGGTCAATAAGCGCAGTATCCTTTTGAATGTTATGGTAATAGCTTTCCATTCCAATCATCAGAATAGCCGATTGGTCATAGGCTGTACCACAAGGAAACCAGTTGGGAAGGCTTATTCCCTCCAATAGAATTGTGTCTTTTGGAAGTTTCAGGTACTCGTTTTTCACAGTTTCGATGATCTGTTCAGTAGCCGATTTCGTTCTTTTGGCAAGATTTCCACTAAGTTTTGGATATATTTCACTCAGGGCCCATAGCGCACGCCACGACCACCAGTTTGGTTCAGCTACAGAGGTTTTATAAGTCTTATTTATTGACATATCGCCCCAGAGGAAATTGTAGAAATATCCATTTTCAGCCTGCATGCTGAGAATGAATCTTGTCAAATTATCAATCATTATCTCAATCTCCGGATCATTACAGTTTTTTGTGTAAGCTGATAGAAAAACCAATGCCCTTGCTACATCATCAACGCATGAAAATCCCTCATTGGGTTCAATGGTATAGGTGTAATCAGGATATTCACTGTAAATGTGGATTACTCCGACTTCCTTTCCATTTTCAAGTGTTACCTCTGCATATAAATGCTTCAGATGATTTAAGTTTATTAAATCCTGGATATTATCCCTGTTTTGGTTTTCGCAGGCAGAAAGGCTTAAGGCTGTGATTATAAAGGTAAAAATAATATTGCGGTAGTGCTTCATAAATCGTCTGATTCTTTTTTAAAAGTAACACTTTTGATCATACAGATACAGTTTCCGGTAAAATAATCTTCTTGGTAAAAGCAAGCTAAGGGGATCTCTCAGTCATCCCGAACGGAGTGAGAAAACTCCTCAGCCAGCGGTTCGCATTCGAATATTAGTTTGCATCGTCATTTCGAATGGAGTACTTTCCCGAAGTCACCGAGTACTGGGAAGGTACTTTACTAATCTGCAGCTAATGAAAACTATTGAGAATTTGTTTTCTGTTTCCGTATTATTCCTATTATTGCATGTCTGAATATGTAACTGACTTTATGTTATTAACGTTTAAGTAAGTGTCAGTTATCTGGTCTAATAATCAAAAAGTGACGATCAATGCAAGTAACAATCAACAGAACTGATGTTATCTTTTCTCCGGATTCGAAAAGGATAATTGCCCGTTTTTTTTATCTCACTGATGAAAGAGGCATGGATGTTATCCGCAGAGTAATGAGCATGTCGGAAAATGAGATTGCCATTGTTATCAACCAGGTGTTGAGAAATTTTTCCAAACGGCACAGAAATATTTCACAGGTATTCGAAAAACACTTTAAAAAAGTCAGTCACCTTTTTGATAAATTAAAAATAGATGCAGATAGTCTCTCGCTGTATAGAAAATTGCTTATTGGTTCTTATTTCACACATGAGTTTTCTATTGAGTCAGCAGCATTATTTAATCCTTCAATAGTAGAACACCCTGATCAAACAGAGTTAGAACAAGGGGAAAAAAGAGTTATTTTGAGTTTTAGAGCCACAGGAGAAGGGCATATTTCTTCGCTGGTTTTTCGTGCTGGCATACTGGATCAGAATAATAACATGACCTTTAAACCTGCTGGCCACATGTTAGATCAGGCATCTAGTTCTGTAAAGTATGTTTATAAGAAAGACTTTTTTATTGAGCGCTTGAATGAAACATTAGAATTTAACAATAAACTTTCCCCTGAAAGTTTATTAGACAAATTAAATATTGAATTCACTTATGGTGAATTGAAATATTATATCGACGAGCTGAAAAAGAAATCAAAGTATACAAAAACTCAAAAATTAATACTTGATGAGATTTTATGGCTTGCTTTATCTCATTATGAAATTGAGTTTTCACTTGATACTGCCTTATCAGAAAGAGTAATCTTTCCTGTGTCTCACTCTGAAAAGAACGGCATTGAGGATGCCCGTTTTGTAAGGTTTACCGATGACAATGGCGAAGTAACATACTATGCTACCTATACAGCTTATGACGGCCTGGTTATTTTACCAAAGTTAATCGAAACCCAGTCTTTTTATAAGTTCAAAAGTTCGGCAATTCATGGTGAGATATCCAGTAATAAAGGCATGGCATTATTTCCAAGGAAGATAAATGGTAAATATGCTATGTTATGCAGGATTGATGGAGTAAATAATTATATCGCTTTTTCAGATAATATTAATATCTGGAGGACGGCCAAACTTCTGCAGGAGCCAAAATATCCCTGGGAATTTATTCAAATTGGAAATAGCGGATCTCCCCTTGAAACAAAAGAAGGCTGGCTTGTTATTACCCATGGTGTGGGAGCAATGAGGGAATACGTAATAGGTGCCTCTCTGTTTGATCTGGATAATCCTGAAAAAGAGATCGGGAGGTTAAAAACACCTTTGATGATACCTAACGAGAAGGAAAGAGAAGGATATGTCCCCAATGTAATTTATTCATGCGGTTCTATTGTGCATAACAATAACCTGATCATTCCTTATGCCATGTCTGACTATGCATCAACCTTTGCATCTATTGATATGGATGAACTTTTGGGCGAATTAAAAAACTCAGACTAATTCCGTACCATCTTAGTCTTTTATCCCAGTAGTTGCCATACTCTGGATAAAGTATTTCTGGAAGAAGAGATAAGTGATAATGATTGGCATGGCAAGAAATACGGCCGATGCCAGTTTAACGCCAATCTGGGCCTCGGCCCGTCCTCCTACAGCAAATAATGTTACGAGTTGTGGCATGGTCATAAGCTGTTCTTCGCGAATTACGATCAATGGCCAGAGCACTTCATTCCATGATGCCATAAAGGCAAGTATACCTACCATGATGATGGTCGGTTTTATGTTGGGCCATAGGATGGTGAAGATAATTCTAAGCTCCCCGCAACCATCAATGCGTGCTGCATCAATAATAGCCTGCGGCAATCCCATGAAGGCCTGCCTGAACATCAGTATTGCAAAGGCACTGATCATAAACGGGACGGTCAGACTAAGATAAGTGTCAATCCAGCCGAATTTCACCATCAGGATATAGTTGGGGATAAGTGTGATCAAAAACGGGAGGGTCATGGTGAAAATGATAATAAAAAAGATAAGGTTTCTTCCTTTGAAATCCATACGGGAAAGAGCATAACCCACCATGGAAGAAAATATCAGGGAGAATCCTGTATTGATGGTTGCTACAAAGGTACTGTTAAAGAGCGCCCTGCCAATTGGGATCTTGCTGATCATCGACTGGTAATTGTCGATGGTAAACTCTGAAGGAAATAAAATCAGGCTGTTGATATCATGTTCCGGACTGAGAGAAGCCATGATCATCCAGATAAATGGATAGATGAAACTCAAAGCTGCCGCAGTGAGGATGGTATACAACAATATTTTCTTCAATAGCTTCATCTGATGATCCGGATCATGTAACTGTTTCTATGTATTTTTTTTGTATGAGGACAACCACAACGATCAGGAAAGCAAAAAATACTCCCAGTGTGGCCGAGTAACCCATATGATAATATTCAAATGCCTGTTTGTAAATATATAATACTGCCGAAAGCGTGCTGTTCAATGGCCCGCCCTGAGTTAAAATGTAAGGTTCAATGAATAATGAAAACCCTCCAATGGTAGATAAAACCACTACCATGAATATAGTCGGATTGATTATAGGGACCGTAATATTGATAAATTTTTGCCAATGTGTGGCCCCTTCCAGGTCGGCTGCTTCATAATATTGCCTGGGGACCGTTTGAAGTCCGATAAGAAAAAGAATGACATACAAACCCACATTCTTCCAGGTGGCCATTATAGCAATAGAAACCATAGCAACATCAGGGTTGATCAGCCAGCCTACTTTCCCTAAACCAATGGAAACCAGCATGCGGTTGATGACACCTGTTTCGAAACCCAGCAATTGCTGCCACATCATGGTAATAACCACACCGGAAATAACCACCGGCAGGAAAAAAGCAGCCCTGAAGAACCCTCTGAGTATGATCTTTTGATTTAACACTTCTGCAAGAGCCAATGCCACTATGATCTGTAATGGGATATGAATGATAAGGAATTTCAGGGTGTTGAGAATGGCCTGCCAGAATAGCCTGTCGCTGAAAAGCCGTTCCCAGTTACTAAAACCTGTCCATTCCATTGGACCGATGATATTCCATTTGAAAAAGGTAAGAAAGAGTGAAAAGATGACCGGGAATGTGGTGAACACCAGGAGATGGCCCAGGTATGGGGATACCAGGAAGTAAGGAAGGATTTTTTTTCTGATTTTTGACATAAACAATGCCTGCTTAAAGTTTAACTGCCATATTATTTGCCTCTTCTGCCATTTTAAGAGAGGTGTAAGCGTTTATTCCGGAAATGCATTGTTTGTGATCCGGATCTTCTATCCACCTCATTTGATCTTCAAACATGGAGGTAATCATTTGCCGGTATCTTTCCATCTTTTGAACATGTTCACCGGCCATAAGGCTTATCCTGTGATCAGCCTGGAATTCCTTGAAACGGCCTCTGAATCTTTTTTTATTTTCTGAAAATGATTCTAAGTAGTTAATATCCGCATACTTGAAGATATTTTTTAATTCTTCAAGATCTGAATTGTTCACCAGTCCATATAATTTAATCTTTACAGGTATCCATTCATAAAGCGTAATGTCTCCTCTTTCAAATTCCAGTCTCATTTCCTGCCTGTCGAGGCAAACGGCCTGGTCAAATCCATGATAGAAATTTACCAGTCCCTGTTCATATTTGACCACAGCCTGTACTCTTGACCAGTAATCTCTTTGCTGTTCCGGCCGTTTCAATTTTTGTGCGGATACTACGATCCCTTCTCCCAGCCATCCCATGAAAAGGTCGAAGAAATGGACCGCATGTTCAATGAAAATGCCTCCGCTTTTGGATTCATCCCACATCCAGTGCCCTGGCCCAAGTCCTTCATCCGCCGCGTAATTTTCAAAAAATCCATGCACGAATTCACCCAGCAGTTTCTTTTCTGTAATTTGCTGAACCTGTATGAATAGTGGATTGTACCGCTGCATAAGGTTAACAGTATACAATAATTGTTTTTCTTTGGCCAACTCCACGAGTTCCTTTGCCTCTTCAGACCGAAGGGCTGCAGGCTTTTCGCAAATGACATGCTTGCCTGCCTGCAAAGCCTTTTTTGATTGTTCATAATGAAGATAAGGTGGGGTGGCTATGTAGATCAGGTCAATGCCGGAATTTGCAAGGATATCTTCCATGTTCTGAAATATCTTCCCGCCAAACTGATCCTGGAATTTCAGGGCGTTCTGCGGAGATATATCATATGCACCTGCAACCGTAACATTCCCTGCCCGGAGAAATGCATTTACTGAAAATCCGGCAAAACCGCCGGTGCCGATGATTCCTATGTTCATTATA
>JAIOSQ010000192.1 GCA_021107535.1 Bacteroidales bacterium
GAAGAGGGCGTGATCGTGTCCAATGCCCGCCACCACGAAGCCCTGAGCGCTGTGCTGGAAGCCCTCCATGATATCGATGAAGGGTTCAAAAAGGATATCCCTTCCGACCTCATCGCCATCGACATTCGCAAAGCACTCTACCACCTCGGCGAGATCACGGGTGAGATCAGCAATGATGATCTGCTGGGGAATATTTTTTCACGATTTTGTGTGGGCAAATGAATGAGACTCAATTTTTACAAGCACCGCGAAGTAAAAATTGTTAGTCGAATTCATCCCGCCGAGCAAAGCGAAGTCGGGATCTCCTCAATCCTTTCGGATACTAGCTACTGGTTTCTGGTCACTGGTTTCTGGCTACTGATTTCTGGCTACTGGTTTCTGGCTACTGGTTGCTTGTACTTCAATGCCTGTTAAGCACAATTGTCATCCCGATGGAGGCTCTGAATCAGGCTGTTAAACGATTTTGCATTGGTTAATAGACCCGCAGCAATCATCCTGAATAGATGTAGAAAACTTCACTTTGATACTTTTTAATTATATTTGATCTAACCAAACCAATAAAATCAGGCATGTCCAAAGCACTCCTATCATTTATCTTTATTACGTTATCCGGCATTTGCTTCTCCCAGGTCAATACATTTAATGTTGAACTGATCTTTGAAGATACCATTTTCCATGAACATATCTCGCAGATACTGGAAGTTGAAGACGGATATATTATTGCCGGCACACTTTATGATGCGAATAGAATGTTAATAGGAAAGATCGACTTCACTGGAGAATTGCTCTGGAAGAAAAAATATGGTGATGCAAGATATAATTACAGGACAGGTTTGTGCAACTCGCTGATATCTACCAGCGATAACAATTACATGCTGACTACCTATTACAGAGACACCCTTCTGCATGGTTTTAAAAGCAGGATGAAATTAACAAAATTTGATCCTGATGGTGACACGCTCTGGACCAGGCTTCTATATGAACCGGAAGAGGACCATTCCTGTTATCCGAAGAGTATAATTGAAACCTATGATGGTGGGTTTGCCATTTGTGGAGGAGAAAACTTAATGGCAGTTCTAATAAAAACGGACAGCCTTGGAATACTAGAATGGATAAAAAAATTAGGGAGCAACCAAACATCTGGATACCGGGGGTCATCTTCAGTAATTCAAACAATAGACAGTTGTTTTCTGGTTGGTGGAATGGTTAGGGACATGGTAACTGGATATGGTGGTCCTACACTCATTAAATATGACACAGAAGGAACCATGTTATGGCATAAAAGTTTTGGCGGAGGTCGTGAGGATGGGCATGGAACCTTTGTACAACCTATTGATGATACATCATTTGTCGTATTGACATCACATACAACTGAGGTCAACTGGTTAGGTGATCCCACAAAAAGAAAAATAGAAATAATACACGTGGGAATTAATGGCGATATATATTATCAAAACCTTGTAGGCAGGGGGGCTGAGCGTTATACCGTATCAGACCTGGAAAGATATGATGATGAAATGTTTATCGCAACTCTGACCCCCATGTATGGGGAGAAAACCTGGTTATATTGTTTCTCTACTACCAGGGATAGTATATTTTTCAGAAGATTGATTTCACCATCAGAAGATGAGTTCTGCCTTGAATTATGGGATGTAAAAAGATGCAATGATGGAGGTATTATTTCATGTGGTAACTTTCGCGAAGTGATCAATGGCTCTGCAATAATGAATCCATGGATAATAAAAACAGATCCATATGGATGTCTTGAACCGGGATGTGACCAATATGTAATAACTATTACTGACCATCCCGATTCTGTTATTGAATGCAGGAATCAATTTATAGAGCTGACTGTAGCAGGTGAATGTGAATCGGGAAATATTTCTTACCAGTGGCAAACGTTGGATAATGGGATATGGACGAGCCTTAATGATACTATACATTTTCAAGGCATTGATAATGATTCTATTCTAATAGATTTATCTGGATTGGAACAGGATACAGCATATTACAGGTGCAAACTCTATAATGCTTACTGGGATTTCTTCAGTGACAGTGCAAGAGTTGTAGTTCTTGATACTATATTCATTTTATCAAATCCGGAAGATGTAGCAGCTGCCCTTGGTACTAGTGTTGAATACAAGGTATCTGTATCTGGATATTCACCATATGAGTATCAATGGTATCACAATTCCGACGTAATCAGCGGTGAAAATGATAGCAGCCTCTTCATTCAAGAAATAACCATCCAGGATACAGGATATTATCATTGTATCATATCTAATAGTTGTGGTGAAATAGCCTCGAACAAGGCATCATTAACTATTTCTGACCTGGGGCTATTCGAAGAACAGATGGATGATGCGATCAGGATTTCACCTAATCCGGCCAGACAGCTACTTTATATTGAGATTGATCCGATCGTTAAGGTTAATAGTATTTCAATTGTAGCACTAAATGGAATAGAATATTATCAGAATTCACATTTACAAAGTCCTGAATCCAAATATAATATTGAGATTGGCAATTTCCCTCCAGGTATATATATTGTCATGATTAACTCAGAACAAGATAATTACACAAAAAAGTTTGTCAAATTATAAACAATGGAAACTTTTTCTTATTTGTACAATTCTTGTCACCTATTTGTAACTCATCTCCACTCTTCTCTCCGTAATCGCCTGTCATTTAAAACCTTTTCAGTCTTTGTTATATTCTGTGTGGGCAAGTGAATGAGACTCAGATTACACAAGCGAAGCGCAGTGTAAGCTGTTAGTCGAATTCATCCCGCCGAACATAGTGAGGTCGGGATCTCCTCAATCCTTTCGGATACTGGCTACTTCACCTTCGCCAAGGCTTTGGTGAACGAAGTGGTTGCTGGTCACTGGTTGCTTGTACTTCAATGCCTGTTAAGCACAATTGTCATCCCGATGGAGGTTCTTCCTCCCTACAGTCGTCAGAATGACAATTTGGACTTAATGACTTTGGTATTGAGAACTGACTTGCATTTTTAACAGCCCAATTTGATATCAAAGAACACAATCGAAAACTATTAGGTGTGACAAATTCCTATTTCAGGTATTAATAGATATATAAAGCTTGTCACAAGTGGTGGTAAGGCTAAGCCATTAAGCATGCATTTAACAAAAATCGAGTCAAAGATTTATACGATAAGAGGTGTAAACATTATGTTGGATTTTGATTTGGCAGAGCTTTACCAAGTAGAAACGAAGGTTCTGAATCAGGCTGTTAAACGTAACATCAAGCGTTTTCCTGAAAGTTTTATGTTCCGTTTGAAAGTAGAGGAATGGGAATATATGCGGTCACAAATTGTGACCGCATCAGAACAGCGAAAAAGAAACATAGGCTTAACACCTTATGCGTTTACTGAGCATGGTGTCACAATGCTAGCAAGTGTTTTGCGAAGTGAAAAAGCCATTAAAATGAATATAGCTATCGTTGAGGCATTCATTTCGCTCAAACAGTTTGCACTGAATTACAAGGGACTTTCAGACAAACTAAAAGAGCTGGAAAGCAAGTACAATAAGCAATATAAAGATGTGTATGAAGCCATAAACTACCTCTTGCAAAAAGATAAACAGGAAACAGAGCAACAGGAACGTAAGAGAATTGGGTTTAAGTCTGACGATTCCTGAGATTTAGTAA
Source organism: Bacteroidales bacterium (assembly GCA_021107535.1). Lineage (GTDB taxonomy): Bacteria > Bacteroidota > Bacteroidia > Bacteroidales > B18-G4 > B18-G4. Next base: position 3,667 of record JAIOSQ010000192.1, read on the forward strand.
AAACTGCAAGTATATATTAATCAAAAAACATCATTAGACTTATAAATATTTTCCCTTAACTTGCATTTCCTTTAAAACCCACTAACATTATGAAAATGAAGATAGGATATTGAAAGCGATTAGGAAGTAAAGCAGATATTTTAGAAATAACACTTAATAAAAAATTCAATCTTAAGATAAATTATACTTAAATAATCTGTGTAAGAATGCCCCACTGGAAATTCTATATTAGGATATTTCGAAAGTTTCTTTTTACCAATATAATTAAAATCATTGGTGCTACCCTCGCATTATCAACATGTATAATACTACTCTCCTATTATTTACATGAATCAAATTTCGATTCCTTCCAAGAAAATAAGAGAAATTTATTTAGGGTGATTTCTAATAGCCAGGAAAGCGATTTTGTAGGGGCCAGCAGTCCAATTAATCTGGGGCAAACACTTAAAGACAATATTCCTGGAATAAAGGAATTCTTTAGATACCAGAAAATAGGAGACCTTGATATTAAAAGCACTAATGATATAGAGACGACTGAAGATATCGCTTTTGCAGACATTGGGATATTGGAATCTATATCAATTTCGGGATATAAAGATTTTTGGACTGAATACTTTGATCCCAATACTGTATTGATTTCTAAAACCATTGCCAGGAAAATTTTTAATAATCAGTCTCCTGAAAACAATATTATAACAGTTACTGTTGGGAATCGCGTAATAAATTTGAAGGTGGTTGGTGTATTTGATGATTTTCCTAATAACTCCATATTTCAGTTTCATTTATTAGCTCATTTTGATCTCTATTTAGCCCTAAAACCTCCCCCTGCTCCTTCAGCTGGACAAGAATTATTACCAAATATCTTTTATAATACTTTTCTACTCACTGATAATGTGGATGTCGGTCAGCTGGAAGAAAAGATTAACAGCTTCATCTATCAATTTGCAGGTGAGAATTTCAAATGGGAATACAGCCTTCAAAATATTGAGGATGTGTATTTAGAATCAGAAGGTATTGCAAATAACTGGTTTCCTGCTGGAGATCGTATTATGGTAAGAATCACCTTCTGGCTAATTTTAATCCTTCTTTTAACTGCTACACTTAACCATGTTCTTATTTCGAATTCTCAATTACGAAATCGATATAGGGAATTTGGAATTCGTAAAGTCTATGGTGCTTCAATAAGAAATACTTCGTTCTTAATTATCTTCGATAATATTCTGATCCTGGCAATATCTGGTATATTATCCATACTGATCGTTTATGTTATTTTGTCATACATAGAAAATTTTGTTGAAAGTGCTTTTTATCTTGATCTAAACCTTCTATGGAAGTATATAAGTGCTTTCATTCTAATTGGTCTTATTTTTATTTTCCTATCGAGTGTTTATAGCATCTTTCAAATTTCATCTTTAAACCCGATCGGAATTATTAAAAACAAATTCATTCATGTCAGGCAAAAACTAAGTTTTGTAAAGATATTCCTCATTCTACAGTTAATCATTTTTATTTCTTTGACGAGCTTGAGTATCCTTGGATTTCAACAAATGAACTTCATCTACAGGAAAGACCTGGGGTTTAATGCAGAAAATACGCTTGCAATAACTGTTTATGGAAATAAATTTTCAGATCCCAATTCACTTATCTCTGAAATTAAAAAATCTCCATATGTAATTAGTATTTCAAGTTCAAGGAATTTACCTTTTCTCGGACCAATTGCGCAGGGGGGTGTTTGGCCTGATCCAACTGTTAATGAGCACGTTGTTGTGAATATTCTCCACGTAGATTATGATTTCTTTAATACAATGGGGATCGAATTCATTGAAGGACGTGATTTTAACAGAGAAATGGGAACTGATTTACTACAATCCATAATACTCAATGAATCTGCAATAGAATTCCTAGGCATTGAAGAACCTTATCTCGATAAAGAGGTAAACTGGCGGAAACTGATTGGAGTTGTGGAGGATTTTCACATGCTTTCACTACATCATCAAATTCAGCCAACAATATTTCTATTAATGGATTGGGACCCTCTTCATTTGATTATAAATTATAAATCAGGGCATGAGAAGGAAATAATTGATTATTGTAATCAGGTATGGAAAGAGCAATTTCCTGATGATCCGTTATATTTTTATATGATGAATGATGTTGTAAGAGCAGAGTATGATAAGGAAAATTTTACAATTAAACTTACAATGGTATCTGCTATTATTGTACTGATTATTTTGATGATCGGGCTTTATGGATTATCATACTTCATAAGTAATAATAAGGCAAAAGAAATGTGCATGAGAAAGGTTTTTGGTGCAAATCCTTCAAATGTTTTTAACCACCTTATTAAAGTATTTTTACTACCTGTGGTGATATCTTTTGGTTTTTCGATACCTCTAACAATTTACATTGCAAATGAATGGCTTAACAGGTTTGCGTATCATGTAGAAATTGGGATAGACAGCTTTATTTTATCTCTGATTATTTCTTGTGGAATTATATTTATATCGTCTATCCATCAGTTATTTAAGCTTTCTATTATTAATCCGATCGTGGCTATCAAATATGAATGAGACTCAGATTATACAAGCGAAGCGCAGTGTAATCTGTTAGTCGAATTCATCCCGCCGAGCAAAGCGAGGTCGGGATCTCCTCAATCCTTTCGGATACTGGCTACTTCACCTTCGCCAAGGCTTTGGTGAACGAAGTGGTTTCTGGCTACTGGTTTCTGGTCACTGGTTGCTTGTAC
>JAIOSQ010000337.1 GCA_021107535.1 Bacteroidales bacterium
ACATCATCAGAAGAAATGAAAAGAAAAATTTGCATTCTTCTAAAAATTATAATTAATTTAGCCATCCTGTTCTAAGAGGCTGAATCACAAATTAAAAAAGGAATACCATGGAATTAAAAAAGTCACCAAAGGCAGATCTGGAAAGCAAAAAGATCATTTTCACACAACTGGGCCTTATTTTAGCCCTGGCTCTGATTCTACTTGCCTTCGAATGGAAATCGTATGACAAATCCGTGGAAGGTTTTGGCGAAAGGATAGTCGAAGATGTTATGGAAGAAATCATTCCGATTACCGAACAAAAAGTCAAACCACCTCCACCTCCACCTCCAAAGAGAGTGGTTCAGATCAATATTGTGGAAGATGATGTTGAAGTGGAAGATGACCTGATGATCGATGCCGAAGCAGATGAATCTACCGAAATGGATGAATATATCCCGATCGAAGTTGATGAAGAAGTTTTAGATGAAGCACCGATTTTCACCGTGGTGGAATCCATGCCCGAATTTAGAGGAGGTATGTCAGAACTCTATCCTTATCTGCAAAAAAACATGAAATATCCCGTGATGGCCAAAGAAAGCGGCATCCAGGGGAAAGTATATGTAACCTTTGTGGTTGAGAAAAACGGTTCGATCACCGACGTAAAGGTGCTCAGAGGCATTGGTGGCGGTTGTGATGAAGAAGCCATCAGGGTTGTTGCCGGGATGCCTAAATGGAAGCCCGGTAAGCAAAGAGGTAAACCGGTCAGGGTTCAGTATAACCTTCCGGTAAGATTCACACTGCAATAAGAAATTCCCTTAAAATAATATTCAGCCGTTTCTTGGAACGGCTTTTTTTTTGCAAAAAAAAACCGATAAATAGCCGGCTTTGATTTACATGTTTATTTTATCCGCACTTCGAGTAACCACAGATTGAACAGATAAGACAGCCTTCCTTGTACATCAAAGTACCTTCGTTGCCACATTCAGGACATACTGCCTCTTTAGCTACGGTTCCGTCAGCAATATATTTCTTCAATGCCCTGACTACCCCATTCTTCCAGGTGTTGATTGACTGGCTGTCGAGGATCAGATTATCAACCAGGTCGACGACAAAATGCATGGGCATGCCATGTCTGAGAATTCCTGAGATCAACTTGGCATAGTTCCAGAATTCTTTGTTAAATTGTCTGGACAGTCCTTCCATGATGACCTTGAAACCATCTTTATCTTTAAAGTGAAAATCGTAACGGGCAGCCGATTTGTGCTTATCATGTTTTTTATTCTTGACTATCTGGCCTTTATTAACCCAGTCAGGCAGGAAAAAGCCTTCTGCTTTACCGGTAAAGATCTCGTAGGGTTTATCGTTGAGCACACCAACAACAGCAACCCACTCTTCATTGTTATTCTTAAACCTGACCACATCAGCATTCAGTATTTGTGGCCTTGCCGGAGCAGTTGTTTCTGGAAATTTACTTGAATTTTTCTGATTCCCTTTATCGTTACTGACCAACACACCCGTGCGACTTCCCTCACGATATATGGTCATTCCCTTACAACCACTTTCCCATGCAGTCTGGTATATTTCACTCACCAGTTCTTCGCTTGTATTTTCAGGCACGTTCACAGTCACACTAATGGAATGATCGACCCATTTTTGCACTGAGCCCTGCATCCTGACTTTGCTCAACCAGTCAATGTCAGCTGAGGTGGCTTTATAATAAGGAGATTTTTTAATGATCTTTTGAAATTCTTTGTCCGGGTATGACTTTACTTCTTCCTTGTTATAGCCGTTTTTCTCCAACCAGATCTCAAACTTCGGGTGAAACACGGTGTACTCTTCCCATGCATCGCCAATGTCATCGGTAAATGAGATCTTAACATTTTTGTCGTTCGGGTTTACTTTTCTTCTCCGCTTATAGTTTACACTGAAGACAGGTTCGATACCGGAGCTTGTCTGGGTACAGATACTCACACTACCGGTAGGAGCAATTGTCAGGATAGCGATATTTCTTCTGCCATGCTTTTTCATATTTTCATGAACCCTTGGAGCGCTCTCCTTTATCCTGTTGATGAACGGATTGTCCTTTTCCCTTTCTAAATCAAAAATGGGGAAGGGGCCTCTTTCCCTGGCCAGGTCGACTGAGGAGCGGTACACTTCGATGGCAAGCAGTTTGTGAACTTCTGTTGAGAAGTCGATGCCAGATTCTGAACCATACCTGCAACCCAGTGCAGCAAGCATATCTCCTTCTGCGGTTATCCCGATACCTGTCCTTCTTCCCTCAAGGGTTTTCTTACGGATGTTCTCCCACATATTTCTTTCCACTCTTTTGATATCATATGCTTCCGGATCGTTGTCGATTTTGGCAATGATGGCATCGATTTTTTCTGCTTCAAGGTCGATGATGTCATCCATCATTCTGAGTGCAAGCCTGGCATGCCTGGTAAAAAGATCTGAATTGAATATGGCTTTATCCGTAAAAGGTTCATCAACATAGCTGTAAAGGTTCAGGGCCAGCAGGCGGCAACTGTCGTACGGGCAGAGTGGGATTTCTCCGCAGGGATTTGTGGATACTGTTTTAAATCCAAGGTCAGCATAACAATCGGGAATGGCTTCCCTGCTTATGGTATCCCAGAATAACACACCGGGTTCGGCTGATGACCACGCATTGTGAATGATCTTTCCCCAGAGTTGGCTGGCATCTATCTCCTTCACAATTTTGGGATTTGGAGAATCGATCGGATATTGCTGTACATAAGGCTTTTTTTCAATCACAGCCTTCATGAATTCATCATCGATCTTCACCGAGATATTGGCTCCGGTAACTTTGCCGGCTTCCAGTTTTGCATCTATGAAATTCTCAGCATCAGGATGCTTGCTGGAGATGGAAAGCATAAGTGCACCTCTTCTGCCGTCCTGAGCTACTTCCCGTGTTGAATTGGAATAACGTTCCATAAAGGGAACGATGCCGGTGGATGTCAACGCAGAATTTTTCACAGGGCTCCCTGTAGGGCGTATATGTGAAAGGTCGTGGCCTACCCCTCCCCTTCGCTTCATAAGCTGGACCTGCTCCTGGTCGATCTTCATGATACCACCATAGGAATCCGAATTGCTTTCATTGCCGATAACAAAACAATTTGACAGGGAGGATACCTGCATATTATTGCCAATACCCGCCATAGGACTCCCTTGCGGTATAATATATTTGAAGTCCCTGATCAACTCATAAACCTCTTTGGCACTTAAGGGATTCGGGTATTTTTGTTCGATCCTCGCAATTTCATTTGCTATTCGCCAGTGCATGTCATCAGGAGTCTGCTCATAGATTATTCCGTCACTGTCCTTGAGTGCATACTTGTTCATCCAGACATTCGCAGCCAGGGTGTCTCCTTTAAAATATTCTGTGGCTTTTAACAAGACTTCCTCAGGGGAATACTTATTCATTGACCCGGCCTGGTTCTGTGCTTCTAAAACCGGATCGGCTTTTTCAGTTTCCTTAACAGCAATTCCTTTGCCGTTAGGTTTCACCTCCGGTTTCGATCTTCCTTCCAGTACTTCATCGTAAAAATTTTCCTTTTCCTGCTTTGTTTCTTTATCAATATTGATAAAAAGATCGTTATTCGTCTCCATTCGCTTACTTTTGAAAATTTTTATACTTCCATTCCCTTAGAGTTCAACGGCTTAAAATTGAGAAGGGCTTGCGGATTATGCTTACTAAAATACGTTATAATACCGGGGGTGGATCAATTTGTTATTAACATCAAGTCGTTGAAAAATTTTAAAGCGTTGAGAGTTTTAACTGTAGCCTCAATAAAATGACTTATTAACAAATTTTTAATAATTTTTTAACAAAAATTTAATCTTTGGCAAGCCAGGCACTTTTTTATAACAGCCTTATTGTCAGGTGTAAGCAGATTATTTGTCGTTAAGGGATTAACAGCATTAATGGGCCTGCAGCCAGTTGTCGCCGGTATTCATATCCACCTCAACGGGAACAGTCATGGGTATGGCAGATTTCATTTTTTCTTCCACTATTTTTTTCATTATCTCCACTTCACTTTTCAGGGTATCGAACACGAGTTCATCGTGTACCTGCAATATCATTTTTGATTTCAGTCCCTGCGATTTCATGCTATCATAGATATTGATCATGGCGATCTTGATCATATCTGCTGAGGATCCCTGCACCGGAGCATTAATGGCATTTCGTTCAGCAAATCCCCTAACCGTCGCATTTGCCGAATTAATGTCGCGCAGATACCTGCGCCGGCCCATCATGGTTTCAACATATCCATTTGCCCTCGCGAAGGCAATAGTGCTTTCCATATAGGATTTCACTCCAGGGTATTTCGAAAAATATTGATCAATGATCTCTGCAGCCTCTTTCCGGGGAATGTTAAGTCTTTCGGACAGGCCAAAAGCTGATATGCCATACACAATTCCAAAGTTAACCGTTTTGGCATTTCTTCTCATATCGGGAGTTACCTCTTCCAGGGGGATCCCGTAAATCCTGGAAGCAGTTGCAGTATGAACATCCAGCTCATTGACAAAGGTTTCAATCAGGCCCGGATCTTCACTGAGCTCTGCGATGATCCTAAGTTCAATCTGGGAATAGTCGGCTGCCAACAGCGTATAGTCATCACCCCTTGGGACAAAAGCCTTCCTGATCTCACGGCCGCGTGGGGTGCGGATAGGAATATTCTGTAAATTAGGATTATTGGAACTTAGTCTTCCGGTGGCAGCAACGGCCTGATTATATGAGGTATGGATGCGATGATCACGGGGATTGATCAGCTTTGGCAGTGCATCCACATAGGTAGATTTCAGTTTGGTGAGTGAGCGGTAGTCGAGCATCTTATTAATGATCGGGTGTTTATCTGTAAGCCGGACAAGCACATCTTCACTGGTAGAATATTGTCTGGTTTTGGTTAACTTTGGTTTATCAGTGATCTTCAGTTTTTCAAATAAGATCTCACCCAACTGTTTGGGAGAAGCGATATTAAATTCAATTCCCGCCATCTCATGGATTTCTTTTTCAAGCTTAACAATATTCTTATCCAGCTCTGCAGAAAATTCTTCCAGGGTAGAAACTTTAAGGTTTATCCCTACAGCCTCCATGGAAGTAAGTACGGGAACAAGGGGCATTTCAATCTTCCTGAATAATTCCAGGGTGTTGGTCTTCTTAAGCATGGGCTCAAAAACCTCCCTCAATTGCAGGGTGATATCTGCATCCTCACAGGCATAATCCTTCAACTGTTCGCTACTCACCATCCGCATACTGAGTTGGTTTTTCCCTTTTTTCCCAATCAGGCTTTCGATAGATACCGGCTGATATTCCAGGTAGGTCTCTGCCAGAAAGTCCATGTTATGCCTGAGGTCCGGCTCAATCAGATAATGAGCGATCATGGTATCGAATATATCTCCTTTCACTTCTACATCATACCACCTGAGCACAGACATATCAAATTTCAGGTTTTGTCCGGTTTTCCCTATATGAACATTTTCAAACAAAGGCTTGAACTCAGAAACGAGATCTAGTGCCTCATTATAATTTCCCGGAACAGGAACATAAAAAGCTTCACCTTTTTTCAAGGCAAAAGAGATCCCTACCAGTTCCGTGTTATTTGCATCCAAACCCGTTGTTTCTGTATCGAAGCAAAAAGAGCCGGATTCCTTCAGGCGTGCGATCAACTGCCTTCGCTTATCTTCCGTATCAAGCAGGTGATAATCATGAGGCACATCATCCATACGCAGGATCTTCTTTTCCGGGACTTCTACCCCTGCACTGCTAAAAAGATCGTTCCCACCCCCGGATTCCTTTGTGTCAGTGGAAGTGCCTCCCGAAGGACCCTGGTCACCGAAAATCCTTTTCGCAAAATTCCTGAATTCAAGTTCTGATAACAAATGCCTCAAGGTTTCTTCATCAGGCTTTACATATTTCAAGGCATCAGTTTCAAATTGAATGGGAACATCAAGGATGATAGTTGCCAGCTGCTTTGACATCATTGCCTGCTCTGCAAAAGTCTCAAGGTTTTCCTTCTGTTTTCCCTTCAGTTTATCTGTATTCAGCAAAAGATTCTCCAGGCTTCCGAATTCAGCTATAAGTTTTGATGCTGTTTTCTCACCAATGCCGGGGACACCGGGAATATTATCAGAAGCATCACCCCACAGGCCAAGGATGTCAATAAACTGTTCGGGAAGACTGATCTTATACTTTTCACAAATTTCTTTCACACCGAGTACTATCGGCTTGTTCCCCATCCTGGCCGGTTTATACATAAATATATTATCTGATACCAGCTGGCCGAAGTCCTTGTCAGGGGTCATCATATAAACTTTAAAATCTTGCTGTTCTGCTTTTTTGGCAAGTGTTCCTATCACATCATCTGCCTCATAGCCGTCAACTGCCAGTATAGGAATGTTAAAAGCTTCAATAAGTTTAATAATATATGGAATAGCCAGGGAAATATCTTCAGGCATCTTTTCCCTGTTGGCTTTATATTCGGCAAACTGCTCAACCCTTACTGTTGGTGCCCTGGTATCGAAAGCCACACCTATATGAGTAGGTTGCTCATTTTTAAGCACATCCAAAAGGGTGTTGGCAAAACCCAGTATAGCAGATGTATTGAGTCCCCTGGAATTGATCCTGGGGTTTTTATTCAGCGCAAAAAATGCCCTGTATATTAAGGCCATGGCATCAAGCAGGAAGAGTTTCTTTTGTTCAGGCATTTCAGTCAGCTTGACTACAAAAGTAATACTTTATGAACATCCTCCACTTGATAAATTCTTTCATCTTCCTGTAATATTTTCCCAAAATTATTGTTGTTTTATAGTATAAACTGATCGCCCATGCCAAGAAAGAAAAAGCAGAAGAAGATTTTCGTCTTAGACACCTCCGTTATCCTTTATAATCATAATGCAATTTACAGTTTCGAGGATAACGATGTAGCTATTCCTATAACGGTACTGGAGGAACTCGACAATTTCAAAAAAGGCAACGATAGCAAGAATTTTGAAACCAGGGAGTTTATCAGGATCATGGACAGGCTTTCGCAGAATCATTCACTTCAGAACTGGATTCCCATTGACCGGCCTGAGCACGGACACTTCAAGGTGATTATGCAGCAACGCACAGGAGGACTGGATGCAACCAAAGTGTTTGGCGAAGATAAGGCAGACCATCGCATTCTGAATGCCGCCCTGGGTATGGGAGAAGAGCATCCCGATAAAAAAGTGGTCCTCGTAACGAAAGATATTAACCTTCGCTTGAAGGCCAAATCTCTCAATATACTTGCTGAGGATTTCGAAACCGGCAAGATCAAGGACCTCGAATCTCTGTATATAGGAAAAACAATTGTCGAAGGACTGACAAAAGAAGTGATTGATGCCGTTTATGCCAATGGCTTTTGTATGCCGGAGGATATCGGTATCGCAAATCCCATCCCGAATCATTATTTTATTCTGAAAAACGATAAAACTTCTGCGTTAACCTATTATAATCCGGTACTGGAAAGAATTGAACGTATTGAAAAACAGCCGGCCTACCGGATCAACCCAAGAAATGCCGAACAGGTATTCGCACTGCATGCCATCAGGAATCCCAAGGTAAAACTTGTTACATTGCAAGGTGTGGCAGGAACAGGAAAAACATTGCTGGCCCTGGCCGGTTCACTTGATCAGAAGAAGAATTTTAAACAGATCTACCTGGCAAGGCCCATCGTTCCTCTCAGCAACAAAGATATCGGCTATCTGCCTGGGGATATTGCTTCTAAGCTCAATCCTTATATGGAGCCGCTATGGGATAACCTGAAATTTATTCAGAATCAGTTCAACGAGAAGGACAGGGAGTTTAAAAAGATCAGCGATGCCCTGGAACAGGAAAAGCTGGTGATCACTCCCCTGGCTTATATCAGGGGAAGAAGCATTTCAAATGTTTGTTTCATCGTGGATGAAGCGCAGAACCTGACCCCGCATGAAGTAAAAACCATCATCACACGAGCCGGGGAAAATACCAAGATCATCTTAACCGGTGACATTTTCCAGATCGACACCCCTTATCTTGACTCACAGAGTAACGGACTTTCCTATCTCATCGACAAGATCAAACATCATGACATCTACGCCCATATAAGGCTGGAAAAAGGAGAGCGGTCGGAATTGGCAAACCTTGCGAATAAGTTATTATAAACCTCTTTCCCTGTAAACCACATTTAGCACTACATCCCCAACTACCTGCAGTGTAGCTTTGTCAATGTTTTCAAGATTATCGTTCACTGTATGCCAGTGATCAAAAAAGCTGCCATTGGCTGATTGTGTATCGAGATGGATAATATTGATCGTGGGGAGATTCATGATCTTATTCACATAAAAATGGTCATCGGTGATATATCCGCCCCGCTCATTCACAAAATATTTTCCATATCCAAGGTCATTTGCCATGTCCCATACCTTTTTTACTTTCGACGGGGCATACATCATGGAATAACCTTCCTTCATAAAGGTGGCATCTTTCACCCCGACCATATCGAGCAGAATGCCGTACCTGGCCCTGTAATTTGTTTTATGCGGATTATTTGCCCAGAATTGTGACCCCAGTCCCCAGTAATCCTCACTACCGGATCTTTGTGCATCCTGGGGAGGCCCGTAGTCTTCCAGGTCGAACAAAATGATGTCTATACCAATTTCAGGCTGCTCCATGCTGAATTGCCTTGCTGTTTCTATCAACACACCAACACCACTGGCACCATCGTTAGCGCCATCAATAGGAGTCCTGTGCTTGCTGATGTCAGGGTCATGATCTGCAAAAGGTCTGGAATCCCAGTGAGCACATAGCAGGATGCGCTTTTTGTTTTCAGTATTGAAGGAAGCAATGATGTTTTTTCCTCTCAGAATATTCCCATCATATGCTCTTGCCCTGACAGGCTGAACCTGCACATCAGGTGTAAAGCGTTTCAAGGTTTTTTCGAGCCAGCCGGCACATACAGCATGTGCTTCACTTCCGGGAACCCTCGGGCCGAATGAAAGCTGCTTTTCTATGTATGCATAAGCCGAATCGCTGTTGAAGTGTGAAAGATTGACCATTACCTCCTGTGGTTTATTGGTATTCTTTTCAGCTTTGTCACTGCTGCCGCAGGAAGAAAGAGTGATCACCACAGCAATGATCATGTATCTTGTTTTGTATTTCATATTTCTAATATTCTAAAATTCAGATTCTTATTAACAGGTTTTTTTATACTGACTAAATAAATTTTTAAAAAGTTAAGGTAATTACAGTTCCCTCATCAGGTTTTGATTTCACACTAATTGAGCCTTTATGCAAAGACATGATCTGCCGTGATAAACTCAGGCCAATGCCCGAACCATGCTTCTTGGAAGTGAAGAACGGCATAAAGATCTTATCGAGTATATCAGGCTTGATGCCGGAACCATTGTCTTTAAAATCGATGACTACCCGATTATAGCTATTGACTGTAGCAAGAATATTGATCTGTCCATCTTCTTTGCCCTTAACAGCATCCATTGCATTCAGGATTAAATTGATGACCACCTGATCAACAAGGTCGGGATCGGCAGTGATCATCAGGTCAGGCGGGAATACCTTATGAGTACACTGAATGCCAAGTTCATCCATTTTTGGTCTCAGCAGACGTTCAGAACGCTTAAATATCTCTGTCACCTTGAAGTATCTGAAGTTCGGTTTGGGAATCCTGGTCAGGTTGCGATAAACCTCCACAAAATTCAGCAAGCCCTGGCTCCGGTTCTGGATGGTGTTCATGGCCTCCTGTACACCTTCCAGGTCTTCAGTATCCAAAGACTTAAGAACCGGTTTTTTATCCCCTTCCTCCAGCAGCATTTCCCTGACAGTAGCCGCCAGGGATGAGATCGGAGTAATTGAGTTGGTAATCTCATGCGTTAAAACCCTGATCAGTTTTTGCCAGGATTCAATTTCTTTTTCATCCAGTTCAGAGCTGATATCCTGCAAAGAAACTAATGTATAATCTTCTCCCCTCATTCTGAATTCCGTGGCATAGGCAGAGATTTGCAGCAATTCATCTTCGATAAACAAGCGGATCAGGGTGCGGTCGCCTGCCCGTAGTTTCAGCAATATTTCCGGTAATTCTTCTTTAACCTTTCCAAGTTCTGAAATAAACCTGACATTCCTAATCTTCAGCAAACGCTTAACCGCATGATTGAATATATCCACTTTCCCGTCCCGCTTGTAAGCAATAATACCCATGCTAACATGCTGCACCACTGTCTGTAGATAATTGAAGTGTTCTTCTTTTTCCGACCTGTGCTTTTTAAACTCTTCTATCACTTCCGTGAAGGAATTGTTCAGGTCTTCAAAACTCTTTCCCAGCCCTTTGTCTGAAAATGAACTGGAAAAATCCGAATGCCTGATACTTTGCAAAAACTGGCTAAGCCGGGTATTGGTCCTTTCAACGTACCGGATCAGGAAGATTACCTGAATGATGACCATAACGATCAGAATCACCGGGGTAACATTGTATCTCGTTTTATCGATCAGATAAAACAACAGGAAAAAAGAAAGTGCTAGCAGCAACAATCTCAACAATACCTGTATGCGAAAACGTTTAAATACCATATTTCTCTATCCTTCTGTAAAGAGATGCTCTTGTCAGGCCAAGTTCTTTGGCTGCCTTGCTGATATTACCCCCATGTTTATCCACTACCTTACGGATCAGCATTTTTTCAGTTTCCTCCAGATTCATATTGGAAGTGCTGATGACCTCTGAGGAAGTATCTTCAACCGGTGAAAGGAAGAAATCGGATGTCTGCAGAATATTTGATTCACTCATGATCACAGCTCTTTCCACAGCATGCTGCAATTCCCGGATATTTCCCGGCCAATTATGTTTTTCAAGCCTTTTAAGGGTTGAAGCATTTACTCTTTTTGCCGGTATCTTGTATTTCCTGCAATATATCTCCAGGAAGTGTTCAAGCAAGGCAGGAACGTCTTCCGGCCGCTCCCGTAATGACGGAACATGAATTTCCACAGTATTGATCCTGTAAAGGAGGTCCTGTCTGAATTTATTTTCATTTACCATCTGGAAAAGCGGCATATTGGTGGCACAAACCAGTCTCACATCAATGGAAACTTCATTATTGGTTCCCAGGCGTACAACTTTTCGGTTTTGCAAAACACTCAACAGTTTAGATTGCAGTGAGAGGGAAAGATTTCCTATTTCATCCAGGAATATGGTTCCTTTATTGGCAGCTTCGAAGCGGCCGGCACGGTCTTCTTTGGCATCTGTAAACGCACCTTTTTTGAAGCCAAACAATTCGCTTTCGAAAAGTGACTCACTGATCGCTCCGAGGTCAACACCTATAAAAACTTCATCTTTTCTGGCAGAAGACATATGAATTGCCCTTGCAACAAGTTCTTTTCCGGTTCCATTTTCTCCGAGGATCAACACATTGGCATCGGTTACAGCAACCTTTCTTACCGTTTCCATCACCTTCTGCATGGCTATAGAATCCCCGACAATATCCCTGTGCATACGGTTCTGGTCTGCAATCATCACTTTTTGTTTTGTCCTGAGATCTTCAAGTTCAACTTTTGACTTCCTTAATTGCAGTGATGTGGTAATGGTAGCAACCAGCTTTTTATTGTCCCAGGGCTTAAGAAGGAAATTTGTCGCTCCTTCTTTGATACCTTGAACAGCAAGTTCAATATCGCCATATCCGGTAATGAGGATCACTACTGTGGTAGGATCGATCTCCAGGATCTTGTTCAGCCACATAAAGCCTTCTTTACCACTGGTTGCATCCCTCGAGAAATTCATATCAAGAAGGATAACATCGTAGGTTTCATTTCGTATCAGATCCGGAATATTTTCCGGATTTTCTTCGGTGTGAACGATGGCAAAATGCTGTTTCAGGAACAACCTGGCAGCCATCAGCACATCCCTGTCGTCATCAATTATAAGAACCTTTGCCTCTAGTTTGTCCATAAATCAGGTTTTGGTTGAATAGGAAAAATAATAAAGTACATGTTATTACAGAAGTCAGATCAATGACTGAAAACAACAAGTCTATTGTATTGGCTGACATCAAAAGGTAAAGTTATGAATATTGTTCGTATTTGTACAAAGGTATGAACGATATTGAACAATACGCACGCAAATAGCAAAATAATTTCTTCGTAATGCACTGTTTCATCGCCTATTACAATTATTGGCACAGATTTAGTTAAAAAATGTTAAACCAAATAATTTTGAAATGGACCGAGCAATTAAAAAAAAGAAATGGACTACGAAGAGGATTTTAACGATCGGAGCCATTACCTTATTTTTATTTTTTCTGATCTATCTTTTATTTATCAGGGATAAACAAAGCAGGCTTTATGTAAACAGTGACCAACTCAGCATTGCAACAGTACTGGAAGATAAATTCCAGGAGTTTATACCTGTTGACGGGGTGGTATATCCGAAGAACACAGTATATATTGATGCTGTTCAGGGCGGGATCGTAGAAGCAGTATATGTGGAAGACGGTGCGATCCTTAAAAAGGGAGATCCGATACTCAAGTTAATGAATGCCAACATGGAGTTAAGCACAATGGAGCAGGAAACCCGCATGCTTGATGCCATAAATAACCTTCAAAACACTAAAATACAACTTGAACAAAGCAGATACATCAGAGAAAAAGAAATTGCCGACCTGACCTATCGTCTTCAGCAGGCAAAGAATGATTACACCCGTAAAAAGCAATTAATAGACAATCATGTCATCACTAAAAAGGAATGGGAAGATGCAGAACGGGAATTTTTCGGACTGACAAGGCAACTTGAGTTAAGCAGGGAGCTGCAAAAACTGGATTCAGTGTTTGCCTATTCCCAGATCAAGCAGATCAACAGCTCAATTTTACGGATGGGCCAAAACCTGGAACTGCTCAAGAAGACTATCGAAAACCTGAACATAAAAGCATCGGCTGATGGAAAACTATCGTCTTTCAGTGCTGAGATCGGTGAGATCAAGCAAGTGGGCGAGCACCTCGGGCAAATCGATATGATGGATGGTTTTAAACTAAAAGCCCGGATTGATGAACGCTATATTTCCAGAGTCTATGTCGGGCAGGGAGCAGAGTTCAATTTCAACAAGAAAACTTACAAGTTGGGCATTAATAAAATATATACGAATGTCACCAGCGGTACCTTCGAAGTAGACCTGTTGTTCGAAGGAGATTTTCCGAAAGCTATCAAGCGCGGACAAACCGTTCAGCTCAGGGTTATTTTCAGCAGTGCTCAGGATGCCATCATTGTTAAACGCGGGGGATTCTTCCAGGAAACCGGTGGTAACTGGATCTATGTTGTGGATCCTTCAGGAACGTTTGCCGTTAAGAGGGAGATCAGCATAGGGCGTCAGAATACCCGCTACTATGAAGTTAAGGGTGGTCTGGATCCGGGGGAAAAGGTGATCGTATCATCCTATGGATCATTCGGAGGAAAAGACAAACTCATATTCAGAAACTGATCAGTAAAAACAAAATATATTCATTTAAAAAATATTAGCATGAAAGAAGTAGTCATTCTTATCCCTGATGTTGATGTGGAACAGAATATTGAAATAGAGGTCAGGATCAATGGCAGGAAAAAGACCATTCAATACAGGGTTGAATTACTCAGTTGGGAGGGCAACAATGACCCGCCAACTAACCCGGTTTCAATTCTAAAAAAGAAACTTGCTGAATACGATAAGGACTGGGAGCTAATGGAGATCGGTGCACCGGGGAAGGGTAGGATCCCTTTGATGTTTAGGAGAAAAGGTAGTAGCGAGAGAGTTTGAGAGGGGGAGAGGGGGAGAATCAGAGAATCAGAGAGTCAGAGAGTCAGTGAATAGAGAGAAACACTTAAAACTTAAAACCTAACCACTTAATAGCCATGAAAAAAATTACACTATTATTCGCAGCACTATCGATATGCATGTTTGTAACAGCTCAGACTGCTGACAAAAATGAAGATGAAGCCATTAAAAAACTCATACTTACAGCTTACGTTGACGGCTTGCAAAACAAGGGGGATCTGGATCAAACCCGCAATGGTTTCTATCCCGGATTTGATCTTCTTATGTTTCAACGCGGGATGATCAACAAGTTTCCTATTTACAATTGGATCACCTATGCTGAAATGGAAAAGCAAAAAGACCCTTCTCCCCTCAAAGAAGACGAACTCACCAGCTGTGAATTTGAATTTATCGACATCACGGGTAATGCTGCTGTAGCAAAGATCCATCTAAGCAAGGGAGGAAAAAAGATCTTTACCGATTATCTTTCATTATATGAATTCGATGACGGATGGAAGATCGTCAGCAAGATCTATTACAAAATTCCTGAATAATTCCACTACCAGAAGCTGCAACTAATCGAAGATTATGTTCATCAACTTCATCAAAACCGCCTTCAGATACCTTATCAAGCGAAAAACTTATTCGCTGATAAACCTTATAGGTTTGGCAATAGGCATTGCCAGTTTCATCCTGATCATGATCTATGTGATGGATGAACTTGGCTACGACCGTCATCATGAACGTGCAGAGGATATTTACCGCATGGCCCAGATCTATGATTTCGAGGGTGTAGGTGAAAATTCTGCCAGTCTACCTTTTCCTGTCGCCTTTACGCTGAAAGATGAGTATCCCGGTATTGTTGAGAATATCTGCCGGATCTTTAATTTCCAGGCTCCCCGCAGCCTTATAGAATATGGAGAGCAGAAGTTCAATGAGCGCAGGTTCTTTTTCGCAGATTCAACCTACTTTGAGATCTTCAGGCATAAATTCATTCAGGGGGACCCTGAAACTGCCCTGGATGAGATCAACGCAGTGGTGATCACAGCCTCATCTGCAAAAAAATATTTCGGGGATGAAGATCCCATGGGGAAGATCCTTAAATTTGAAGAAGTTGCCCCCCTGAAAGTGAGTGGTGTAATTGAAGACGTGCCGGGCCAATCCCATTTTATTTTTGATTTCATGGGGTCGATGGCCTCAGTGAAATCAGTTTACGGAGGCAGACTGCCACCTACCTGGGTATGGAATCCTTGCTGGACCTATATGCTTCTGGCCAAAGGAGCAAACCCGGAAATGCTGGAGGAAAAATTTCCGGAATTCATTGAAAAGTACTTTTATGATGCTGAAAAGGATAACATCACACTCTACCTTCAGGCCCTTACAGACATACACCTGGAATCCAGACTGGATTACGAAATAGCGCAGAACAACAACAAATCATATATATATATATTAACTTCAATTGCTGTTTTTCTGCTCGTGATCGCCGGAATAAATTTTATGAATCTTTCAACGGCCACCTCCGGTAAGCGTGCCAGGGAAATCGGGATCAAAAAAGCCATTGGGGTTTCAAAAAGAAGGCTGATCTTCCAGTTTTTGGGTGAATCACTGATCCTGACATATATCAGCCTGATACTCGCCATTATCATCGTAGAGCTGACCATCCCTTCATTCAATACATTCACGGGTAAAAATTTCGATCTTGCTATTTTACTCCAACCGCAGTATATCATCGGACTGATCCTGCTTGGACTGTTTATCGGTCTCTTCTCAGGCCTCTATCCGGCCTTTTATCTCTCAGCTTTTCGCCCACTGAACATGCTGAAAGGCGACCACGGACTGATGCAGAACAGCGGTTTCGGCAGAAAAGTGCTCGTCGTAATACAATTTACCATTTCCATTGCGCTGATCATCGGCACCATGGTAGTCTTTAATCAACTGAACTATCTGAAGAATGCAGATCTTGGATTTAAAAAAGAGAATATCATGCTGATTCCTGTTAACCGCACACCGGTTGCCAGCAGTTATAATGCTTTCAGCAAAGAGCTGTTACTGGATTCCCGGATTCTCAATGTTACTGCCATGGATGACATTCTTGGAGGGGCCCATAATACACATGAGTTTCGTCCTGAAGGATTGCCTGAAGATAAATGGCAGTTTTACCCGGCCATGGTGGTCATGTGGAATTTCGTAGAAACTTTTAACATAAAGATCCTTGCGGGCAGGAACTACAAGGAGAAAAACAAGTCCGATCCTGTCACAGGGATGCTGATCAATGAGGCCATGGTAAAGCATATGGGCTGGAGAAGTAATGAAGACGCCATTGGTAAGAAATTCAGGTCATTGAACGGAGAAGAAAGAGTGATCGGTGTGATCAATAATTTTCATGTAACCTCTTTGCATGCTGCGGCAGGCCCCTTCGTGCTTAATATGAAGGAAAAACCCAGAGAGATCACTTGGTTCCTCAAATATGTGGCTATAAAATATCAGGCTGGAAAAGAACAGGAGGTCATCGATCTGGTAAATAAGGTATGGATGAATTATGCTCCATCACGGCCATTTGAATACTCGTTTCTGGATCAGGAACTACGCAAACTTTATGATGATGAAGACAATCTCAGCCTGCTGTCGATGATCTTTACATTTCTTATTCTGCTCATTGCCGGGTTGGGCATTTTCGGTTTGGTATCATTCATGGCCGAGAAAAGAACCAAAGAGATAGGGATCAGGAAAGTTCTTGGTGCCGAAACACTGCATATCATCCTCTTGCTTTCCGTTGAGTTTTTCTGGCTCATCATTATTGCCAGTGGTTTTGCCTGGATTATCTCCTGGTTGTTGATCACCGATTGGCTGAATCATTTTGCCTACCGCATTTCTCTTAACTGGTTGATTTTCCTGGCTTCAGCATTAATAGCTATGCTTCTGGCCCTAATCATCACAACACTGAAAGCCTGGTTTGCATCGAAGGCAGACCCTGTTGACACGATAAAATATGAATAAGCTATGTAACTAACGAATAATCATATCGTCTTAAAAATATAATAATAAACCAAAATAACACAGCAATGATTAAAACAGAAAATTTGAGTAAGATATTCAGGACCGACGAGGTGGAAACCACAGCTCTGGATGAAGTCAGTTTCGAAGTCAAACAAGGTGAGTTTGTAGCCATCATGGGGCCCTCCGGTTGCGGAAAATCCACCTTGCTGAACATTCTCGGTCTGCTTGATAATCCAAGCGGGGGAGATTATTATTTCAACGACAAAGAGGTATCAACTTTCAGCGAGCGCCAGAGGGCTAAATTGAGAAAGAAGAATATTGGTTTCGTGTTCCAGAGTTTTAACCTGATCGACGAGCTGAATGTTCAGGAAAATGTGGAGCTTCCCCTGATCTATTTGGGAATGCCGGCTTCTCAGCGCAGGAAACGTGTTGAAGAAGTGCTCGAAAAGATGCAAATTATTCATCGTAGAAAGCATTTTCCGATGCAATTATCCGGAGGTCAGCAACAGCGTGTAGCGGTGGCCCGTGCGGTGATCGCCAATCCTCACCTGATCCTTGCAGATGAACCTACTGGTAACCTTGATTCTGCTAACGGTGAAGAAGTCATGAACCTGCTGGAATCACTCAACAATGAAGGAACTACCATCATCATTGTAACACACTCACAGCGGGATGCAGAATATGCCCAGCGTATTGTCAGGTTGTTCGACGGACAGATCATCACCGAGAACATCAAGTAATGAACCTGTCTCGATCAGATGCTCTCATTGTACATAATCAATTGTATCATGAAGCCCTTATACGAATACCATTGTCATCATTAAAGTCCAGCAAGCATGATTAGAAATTATATTAAAAGCGCATTCAGGAATATTGTAAAAAATAAGTTTTATTCATTCCTGAATATCCTTGGATTATCTGTGGGATTAATTGCCTTCGTCTTTTTGTTTTTATACATAAACGATGAAAGGTCCTACGATAAATATCATGAAAATGCTTCAAGAATTCACCGTATCGAATCTAACTTTACCATTGCCGGGAAACATGAAATGTTTGCGATAGTTCCGATTCCAATGGGACCGGCATTGCAATTAGAATACCCGGAGGTAGAATCTGTGGTCAGGATTTTTGGAGCAGGGAATTCCTTGTTCAGAAACGAAGAGAAAGAATCTTATGAGGAAGATTTCTATTTTACCGATTCCACCTATTTCCAGGTATTTACCCATACGATGATCATGGGAGATCCGGACAGGTGTCTTGTTGAGCCTTTATCTATTGTGCTTACAAAATCAATTGCTACAAAGTATTTTGGTGATAAAGACCCGATGGGGAAGATCCTTGAGTCAGGATCCGGCAGGCAGTTCAAAGTTACCGGGGTGATGGAAGACGTGCCAAGCAATTCTCATTTAAGGTTTGATGCCCTGATCTCAGGAACCACCCTGGCCGCAGAAGCTGGTGAAGAGGAATTCAACAGCATGGAACCCGTAAGATTCTGGAATATTGGCGTATACACTTACCTCATGCTTAATGAAAACAGCGACATGAGGAGTATTCATGAAAAATTTCCGGAGTTCTATGTTAAATACATGAAAGATATCGGTGATCAGGTCAACGCCAGTTATGAACTGATGTCTACACCATTGACAGAACAGCATTTCTCAGATCACCTTTCATCTGATCAGCCGAAAGGAAACAAAGCATTCATTTATATTTTCATTGCCGTAGCTGTGTTTATCCTGCTCATTGCTGCCATCAATTATATGAATATGGCTACCGCACGTTCCACCAAACGGGCAAGGGAAGTAGGTATCAGAAAGGTCGCCGGGGCTTATAAAGGACAACTTATCAGACAGTTTCTTGGCGAATCACTTATGCTAAGTTATATCTCGCTGGTGATTGCTGTGGCTTTTGTTTATTTATTATTACCTGATTTTAATCTGTTGGCTGGAAAAAGCGTGACTTACGACATTTTTCAGAATCCTGTCTTCATCATTGGTATCATTATTATTGCTACGATCATTGGTATTCTTTCAGGAAGCTACCCTGCATTTTACCTGTCATCTTTTAACCCTGTAACAGTAGTGAAAGGGGCTGTTTCCAAAACCGGAGGAAGCGGTATGCTAAGAAAGATCCTGGTGGTCTTTCAGTTCTTTATCGCCACTGCAATGATCATCAGTACCATTATCGTTTCACAACAATTATCTTATCTGAGGAATAAAGACCTCGGTTTTGACATGGAAAACATGATGATCCTTGAATTACAGGACAGTACTTTCAGGGCAAAAGCACCAATGTTCCGTGAGGAATTATTGCAAAATCCTGACATACTTGGGATTACAAATTCAATAGGAGTTCCTGGTAGAAATACATGGATACAGGTAGTGAGGATGGAAAAAGACACCGGATGGATCGACGAGTCAAGCATCATCACCATTGTGGACTATCACTATTTTGATGTATATGATATTAAGCTTAAGCAGGGAAGGTTTTTCGACGAAAACATGGGAACGGATGCTGAGGAAGCCGTGATCGTAAACGAAACCCTGGTAAAAACTTACGGCTGGGAAGATGATCCCATCGGAAAGATCATACACTGGGGTTTTGACCTGGATGGTAGTGGAGGTAGAAAGATGAAGGTGATCGGAGTGATTGAAGATTACCACTTCAAATCCCTGCATAACACGGTTCAACAGCAGATGATGTTTATGGCTGATTTCAACAAAGCTAATTTAAGTATCAGGATCAATGGTGAGAATTTGCGTGAAACTATCGACCACATTGAAGAAAAATGGAATGATTTTGGTGCCAACAGGCCTTTTAACTACCGTTTTCTTGAAGAAACATGGGATGAGATGTATACGGCGGAAAAAAACCTGGGGCTTATCTTCAGTATCGCCACCATCCTAACCATATTCATTGCACTGCTCGGGCTCCTTGGGCTTTCATCTTTTATTGCTGAACAACGGACAAAAGAGATCGGCCTCAGGAAAATTTTTGGGGCTTCCATGGCCAATATCATCAGGCTGCTTTACAAAGAGTTTGCTATCCTGATCGGAATTGCTTTTATCCTTGCCATTCCTGTTGCATGGTATGTGCTGAGCCTGTGGCTTGAGAATTTTGCATTTCATATTCAGATTGGGGTACTCGCATTTATTCTTGGAGGAGTGATGTCACTTGCTGTAGGATTGCTTAGCATCAGCTTCCATATTATCAAAGTAGCATCTTCTAACCCTGTGAAGGCGATTAAATATGAATAGAATTTTGAGTTTTGGGTGTTGAGTGTTGAGACGTTGCATGCAAGATCTCTAATTCATAAGTCTTCACTATCATTCATTACTAATCACTTGGATCTAATCACTAATAATTCAGGGATATGTTCAAGAATTATCTTATAGTAGCTATACGGAACATCCTCAGGAATAAAATGTTTTCGATCATCAACATCCTGGGGCTGACCATTGGTATGGCGGCAACTTTACTTATCACGGAATACATCATACATGAACTGAGCTTTGACAAATTTCATACACAGAAGGAACAAATTTACAGGGTGATCATTCAGCAAGAAAAAGATGGGAGCATCGAATTTGCAGATATCATCACCGCTGCAGTGGGAGAGAGTATTGTAAATGATTTCCCGGAAGCCATTTCCATGGTACGCTTTTCCAACCCTCGTGCCGGATATTTTTCACACAATGACAAAAACTATTATGAAACCCAGATCACCTATGCAGATTCGACAGTATTTGAAATATTATCATTCAGATTAATTTCCGGTGATACCCGAAGAGCCCTGGCAGAACCAAGATCTGTGGTGATAACGGAAAAATTATCCAAAAAGATGTTTGGCGAAGCCGATCCACTTGGAAAAGTGATTGGCTATAATGGTGAAGAGCAACTGATGGTAACAGGAGTGGTAGCAGATCTGCCGGAAAACTCCAGCATACAACTCGATGCCATGATCTCTTTTTCAAGCCTTTATCAGATGCCTGATATGCAT
>JAIOSQ010000280.1 GCA_021107535.1 Bacteroidales bacterium
AGCGGACAGGATTTAGCATCCAGTATATTTAGCCTGAGTTTATTCGTTTTTGTTTTTTGTACCTTTAAAATCCTCTTATATCCAATGGTTGTCCCCTCTGCAATGGTATGCCAATGATCATCATGAATGGCCTCCACTGTAAATGATGTAACCCTCTGGCCTGATGCAATAAATTCACTTAGTACGATTAAGTCAAATTGGACCGGCTCCCCCAGCTCAATCTCCACGGAGGATTTTATCACATCGTCGTCAGTTGCCCAATAAGTGTTTTTATCCTGATCCAACATTTTATTGGGATGATATTGATCCAGATTACCCCTGAAATTGCTTGCAGTAGCATTCTTGTTTAATGCCAGGTTTTCATCAAAAGTTTCCTTAAGAAATGTAGAAAATTCAATTAATCTCTGTACATCATTTTCATGGATCAAACCTCTTTGATCAGGAGGTATATTCAATAGCAATAATCCATTTCTTCCTACCGAGCCATAATAGATATTGATAAGATCTTCTAACGATTTCACCTGGTCATCCTGTGTTTGATGATAAAACCAACCCGGCCTGATAGAGACATCACACTCGCCGACAATCCAGTCTGTTCCTTCCGGATCTCCTGTGTTTAAGTAGGCTTGCTTCGATGCACCGATATATAAGGAATCACCTTTGATGGTGCTCCAGTTGGTTTCGCCTGCAATACCATGTTCATTGCCAATCCATCGGCAACCCGGACCGGCATCCGAAAAGATGATAATATCAGGCTGAAGTCTTTTAACCAGATTGAAGGTGCTATTCCAATCATAATATGTTTTACGATCGATCTTCCTGATTTCATTGGCACCGCCGTAATATCCATCACCACCGTTTGCACCGTCAAACCAAATTTCTGATATCTCGCCATAATTGGTCAGCAATTCCGTCAATTGATTTCTGTAATAGCTAATGTATTCAGGCTTAGCGTAATCTTTATGGTTTCTATCCCAGGGTGAAAGGTATAATCCCACCTTAAGGCCATATTTGTGACAGGCATCCACAAACTCCCTTACCAGGTCCCCCTGTCCGTTTTTCCAGGGGCTGTTTTTTACAGAATGCTCCGTATATATTGAAGGCCATAAACAAAAGCCATCATGATGCTTGGCTGTCAGGATCAATTGTTTCATCCCTGCATCATGTGCAGTTTTTGCCCACTGTTCTGCATCCAGTTTGCCAGGATTGAACAGTTCTGGTGACTCATCCCCATATCCCCATTCCTTATCTGTAAAAGTATTGATGGTAAAATGAATAAATCCAATCATTTCCATCTCCTGATAGGATAATTGCTGAGGGCTGGGTATAACAGCCATAGGCTTGATCTTTGGAGCAGATGAATGGCAAGCGACCAGCATTCCTGCAATAAATAGAATGATTAACAGCTTTTTCATTTCATTATTAATATAATGCTTATCTTCTGATTATCTTTTTCCGGGCGATTAGCTTGTCATAATTATCATATAGCAATACCACATAAACGCCTGATTTTTCAAGGGAAAAACTAATATCTTCTGTTATACTCTTCTCCAATATTTTTAAACCAAAAGAATTGAAGACTTCAATATTGATTTTTTTTTGATCAAGTCCTGAAAAATGAAATTTTGAAGAACTCGGGTTTGGATATATTAGTATTTCATCTTCATTCATCTCATTATTTAAAAGACCTATAGGATTTCCATTGTATAAATCTTCTATTTCATCAGCTGACAGGGCTCTGCCATAAATACGGATTTCATCAATTTTGCCATTAAAATGGGCACCCCAGCCTTGTTGATTGAAATGAGCACCAATGCGCCAGGGGTTATTATTATTAGGACTGCTTGAGCTTGAGCTGGCATCTACCAATTCACCATTATAAAATAACCGATAAAAAGTATTGTTTTCTTTGGTGAAAACTACAAATTGCCAGTCGTTGGATAATAACTCTTGTGATAAAGTCAGTTGTGCCGGCCAGAAGAACCTTATATCCCCTTCAAAAATATCGCTTTCCAGTCCATTACCTTCTTCACCCGTTAAAGTATGCCTGTTGCCAAACAGCCACTGACGTGTAAGGAAATCATTCGGTTGATACCAGTAAGCGATTGTAAAATCCTGAGCCAGGTTTACCCCGATGTGCGGAATAATGATCTTGTCATCAATTCCATCAAAAGCGTAAGCACTGTTTGGATTTCCATCTTTATCCTCTGTTAAAGTTGCCCCGATTATTTCACTGGCATGAAAACTGTTTCCACTCTCGTCTTGTGCATTCCCGTTAAAAGGGTACCATGCAATCAGATCCTGCGGTTCGGGGTCCGGGATGATAACGATATCAGACAGATCAGGAATTTCGATATCCGAACCTGCTACCCAATCTACGCCACCATATTCATAGGCTCCAGCATCTGGTGCAGCCCCAATATAACCATCAGTTATCCCCGGGATATGGGTTCCATAATCAATGGCCGGTGAGTTTTCCAGGAGCCTGAAATCTCCGCTATCCGGATCAACAAACATGGGGTTATTGGTTGTTAAATTGGTTTGGAAATAGGTGCCTACATTCCAGGCTTTGTCCGACAAATTATTGACAACCTTTTGGTTTTCTATATAGGTACCTGCAGGTCCCCAGGCCCACTGGGCATTTGCACAATACCAAACCGTATTGTTATAAATTTCGTGATTTACTGCCGGTTTATTGGTCTGTATGGCATAGGCACAATTCCAGACTACGTTATGATGTACTACATAATTTGAATCATAATTATCGAGGTATATTCCGGAAGCTGTACCACTTGCATGATTGTCGTGCACCCAGTTATAAGCAATCTCCGAACCACCACCATTGGTATGATATGAATAGGTTAAACCCAGATCGTCGCACATCAAACCGCAGTCATAGAGATGGTTGAAATTTAGATTTGTTGAATCGCAATGCCTGTGAATTAAAATGCTTCGTGCTGAAGTTCGTAAAGTATTCCCAATTAAATTATGGCCATAACCCGTAGCGGAGATAGCTCCCGCATCTGTTGCCGACCAGTCGCAATGCTCCACCAGGCAGTTTTCAACACGGTTGTCAATTCCTCCCACACTGATGCCATCGCCCCAACTGTAGCCGACATAGCAATTTTTAACTGTATTATTACTTCCGGAAACATGTATTCCTTTTCCGGCCCAGTGGTCAATTGAGTAATTTGATCCTCCTCCCATATTCCTTACCCAGGAATTATCGTAATAAAAAAACGGTTCAGGAAACCAAACACTTCCGCCATCGAGCACACAAGCGGTTGCAGAACCAAAATTGACTGATGCCCATACAAAGTGAATATTATGAATTTCGATATAGGATTTTTCTTCGCAATCGAACCCGTATAAGCTTGTTCTGGCTTCTATTTTCATGGTGTCAATATTTGCTCCACTTTCAGGAAAATAATATAAGGTATCATTTTGCCAGTGCCATTCGTTTACTTTATCAAGGGCATGTAAATGTTTATAAATGTATCCCATCCCGGGGCCGAGATAAATGCCTGGATTGTAATCATTCCATGGGGAAGAGCGCTCGTCACAATGAACCATATCTCCATCAGAAGCGGATATTTTCCCAATATGTGCCACCCATTTATGGCCGGTTAATATTTTACAGTAGCCACCTACCCAGTAATTTTCAGGCTTATTCATCCCCAGGAAAAAGGCATCTCCGTCTGGCTCGGCTGTAACCGGATTCCAATCGGATGTATTAAACATATCCCCTCCAAAAAAATCAGGGTAACGGGCAGGATGAGCACGCTGCTTGTTTGCAAATAACTGGCTTACGGTATCGGGCACATAAGCTTTATAGATGCCATTCTGATAGGAAGTCCACCCTGAAACAGTATCGGTGCCAAGTATTACAACCCTTTCGTCATTATAATTGGTAAATACAATAGGATTTCCGGCTGTACCATTATTGGCAGGGCTTACTGTTTCCCTGTATTCGCCATTCATAATATAACATGTTTCGCCCGCGATCATAATATCGGCTGCTTTTTGTATGGTTTTAAAGGGCAGTTGAAGTGTTCCGGGATTATTGTTAGACCCTGCCGGGGAGACATAATATTGTGCTTGTAAATCGGGGTGCAGCACAAAGAATGCTATTACACACACTATACTTACCGGTAAATGTTTTTGCAGGGAGTGTTTGATATCTGAATATTTCATTGATTGAATATTTAAAAGTTTAATTCAAAATCAGTTCAATCACCGGAACCTCAACATTTGGCTTCACCATTGGTAGAATGAGGATCACATCCTCTTTTCCTTTCGCTTCCTGATGGGTGACATTGTGCCGTGGCTTCCCAAATTTTATTTCTGAGCCATCATGCAGGAACTGGGCATACTTCACTTTACCTTCATATCCTTTTAGTGTAAACCATTTCATAGGATAGTCAAGCAGGTGAACATAAAGGCGATTGGTTTCGGGATTGTATGTTAGCAGACTATGATCAGGAGGTGCAAACTCAGTCGGAGCTTCAGTACAACCATAGATCGAACGATTATTATATTTCATCCATTCGCCCATTTCTTCCAGCTTTTCATTTGCACGATAATCAAATATACCCCGGGCAGTGGGGCCAACATTCAGCAATAAATTGCCGCCTTTGCTCACCGTTTCAATTAATAAGACCAATAACTGTTTGGTATCTTTCCAGGTCATTTCATCCCTGTAATATCCCCAGGAGCCGGAAAAAGTCTGGCAGGTTTCCCAGGGAACCCTGATGCCATTCTTCTCCGGCCATTTGGATACTTTGTATTGTTCAGGCGTGGTAAAATCCCATCCACCATCCACATCCAACAGGTCGAGGCGGTCATTTACAATGATGTTGGGCTGAAGTTCGCGCACCATTTTCAGCAAATTTTCCGAATCCCAGTCATTGTTTCCCTTACCGTGATCATAGTTTTTTCTTGTAGGAAATGAATAATCCAGCCAGATGATATCAATCTTGCCGTAATTGCTAAGCAACTCTCTGACCTGGTCTTTAATATACCGGCGATAGATATCCATATCTTTTCCTTTGTTCAGCTTTTTGTATTCTTCATCGGAAGATGCACTCAATGGATGATTGCGGTCGATTGTATAATGCGGGTGGTGCCAGTCGAGCAGGGAATAATAAAAACCTACTTTTAATCCTTCTGCCCGGAATGCTTCTGTCCATTCCTTCAGAAGGTCTCTGCCAATTGGAGTATTTGTGACCTTATAATCCGTATATTCTGAATCAAAAAGGCAAAACCCTTCGTGATGTTTCGCAGTGATAACGGCATATTTCATTCCGGCTTCCCTGGCCTTTTTTGCCCACTCATGTGGATTATAGAGATCGGGATAAAAAATTTCAAAATACTTTTCGTATTCTTCATTGGTCATCCGCTCATACCTTTTTACCCATTCATGTCGGGCCGGTGAAGCATACAATCCCCAGTGGATAAACATTCCAAAACGGTCGTTCGTCCACCATTCCATGCGTTCTGTTTTTTGTTCGGGAGTTTCTTCTGGTAATTGCGAAAATCCATTTAACGCAAAAGCTGATAACAGCATCGATACAATAATTGTTTTTATTTTCATTTTGTATTATTTTTTCTATTTCACATTTTATCTTTTCTCTGGGGTCTTAGCGTCTTCGCGAGAGTTATTTTTTCTCGCAGAGGCGCGGAGCACGCAGTGTTTTTATTTTTTCCTGTTTTACATTATATCTTTTCTCTGCGATCTCTGCGGCTCTGCGAGAGAGTTGTTTTTTCGCAGAGGTTTTTTATTTTTTATGATGATCAAATGAAGAAGTTTCTTATTCCCTCCTTGCTTCTTTCAAATTTCTTATGATCAAACCTATATAACATGGCGGGTTTATGTGCTACCCCATTTTGTTTTTCCCCAAGCGGGACTATATAATCAGCTTTCCCTATTTTCTTTCTGAAATTTCTTTTGTCGAACTTGCTCCCAAGGATAAGTTCGTACATCGACTGTAATTGCTGTAATGTAAATTTTTTAGGGAGCAATTCATAAGCCATAACATTTTGAAATATCAAATCCTGCTGAAGGGCTTCGCGGGATTTTGTAAGGATATACGAATGATCGAATGCCAGGTTGTCGGCATCATCAATATTGATCCATCGCAACTTATCCCTGATGAGTTTTTGATCCGGGTTTTGTTCGTCAATACGAATGAGCGCATAATATGCAATGGTTACAACTCTATCTATTTTAACTCCGTAATGCTTTTCCGACCATTCCCTTTCTTCATCGTATTTTATTCTGGCAGGATCGCCAAATGCCCGAAACTGTTTCAGACAAATGTTTTTTAAACCTGTTAGCTCCTTAAGCACCCGGTAAGCCGACTCATCCAGACTTTCATCGTCAGCGACCAGACTGCCCGGGAATTTCAGGTTTTTATTGCTGGAATTTTCATCGGGGAAGATATTCCGTTCATATACCAGAATTTTCAGTGCCTGTTCTTTTGTGTCTAAGCCAAATATCACACAATCTACAGATAAGGAAGGATTTAAGATCGACATCATGTAAGTGTATAATTAACACTAACAAAAATACATAATTGAAATAATATGTCAAGTCTTTTTATAAATTTGGACTGATTCTAAACTGAGGAACAATCGATAATAATAAGTCACCGTTTTCATTAACTGAATGCCAGGGAGCTTTATATTTGGGATGGCATGATCCATAATAATAGTATTTTAGCGGCTTCATAATCCGGCTAATGGAACGATTAAAAAAGGCAATGAATGATTCTCCTGCAGTACGCTGGAGCATACTTATCCTGGTAGGATTCATCCTTTCAGTGAACTATTACTTCTACGATGCATTTTCTACCCTGAAAGACCTGATGACAATAGAATTCGGGTTCACCAATACCGATTATGGTCTTTTTGTTTCCTTCTATTCCATACCGAATACTTTCCTGCTGATGGCGGTCATCGGGGGGATCATACTTGACAAAATAGGAATTCGCCGGACCGGCTTCATATTTGTCTTTTTTATGGCCCTTGGTGCTTTCATCACAGCTTATGGCGCATCTAAGACATATACCGGTGGTGGCCTGGGGTATAGTTTCATGCAATCCTTTCTTCCATCATATTCTCCGGAACTAAAAATGATGCTGCTCGGACGATTTTTCTTCGGTCTGGGGGCAGAAACAAGCATCGTGGTGGTGAGTAAAATCCTTGTCAAGTGGTTTAAAGGAAAAGACCTGGCGCTGGCTTTTGGATTGAAGGTTGGCTTTGGCCGGCTGGGAACCTTTGCGGCCCTCCAGCTTTCTCCTGTCCTGGCAGATAATGGCGCCCACCTCGATACCGCCATCTGGCTGGCTGCCATCCTTGTAGGTATAGGTTTGTTTGCTTTTATCATATACATGCTATTCGACATGAAACTGGATAAGCAGATCGGGCAAACGGCACTGAATAAGAACACAGATAAGTTTAAAGTGAAGGACATTACAAATCTGTTTGGGAATAAGGCATACCTGTATATAGCGATCATTTGTGTAACCTTTTATTCGGCAGTGTTCCCCTTCAATGCCTTTGCCCCTGATTTCCTGCTGAATAAATTTGGCATGAGTTATGAGTCCAGCGGGCAGATCGCCTCTCTGCTCCCTTTGGGAACCATGATCTTTACCCCTATCTTCGGCTTTATGATCGACAGGTATGGCAGGGCAGCATCGGCCATGATCATAGGGTCCCTGGTATTGCTACTGGTTCACCTTTGTTTCACTTTCACCGACATCTATCCCCATATTCCGATGATACTGCTTGGTGTTGCATTCTCCCTGGTGCCTGCTGCCATGTGGCCTTCCATGGTAAGACTGGTGGACGATAAACAAATAGGCACTGCCTATGGCCTGATGTATTCCATACAAAACCTTGGTCTTTGGGGCGTACCCCTTCTTGCCGGTATTATCCTTGATAGAACAAATCCCGGAACCCCGGAAACGTTGAATTACACACCTACTATGCTGTTGTTCATACTGCTGAGTATATTGGGACTGTTTTTTACCATCCTTCTGAAATATCAGGATAAGAAGAAAGGCTATGGTGTGGATCTGCCTCTTAATAAATAAGAGGATTGTTAATTCGCTACATCGCGCCATCGTGCAATACGCTTACAAGTGTACTTCCCTCCATAATACAATAAAGTATTATATAACTTTAAATGTGTTCTGTATCACAATATATAGTAAAGAACAACACGTTTACAAGTAATATACTCCACTTCGAATTCCTTGCCAGACATATTTCCTTCAGTTATTTTTGTTAAATAATTAACAATACAGATTTAACCAAATAAATAATAAGATCATGACAACAGACGAATTAACACAACTTAGTGCTGATAAATTGGTTGATGCACGGGGAACAGCATGCCCGGGCCCGTTACTGGCTGCAAAAAAAGCTATTGGAGAAATGAATTCGGGAGAGATAATGGAAATACTTTCAGCTGATGAAGGAACCAGAAAGGATGTTCCTAAATGGGCGAACAAAAAAGGCCATGAATATCTTGGTACTGTCGAAGATTCCGGGTTTTTCAAAATTTATTTGAAAAAAGGATAAAAACCGTTGGTAATTATTTGGCGATGATTGATCTGAAGATTGCAAATTAAAGAATTCAAAAAGGTTTTAGATCAAAGCTGCATTTAAAATTGATTTGGGCATTTAAATGTTATAATTATGGCAAACAGGACACCTAAAATTTTAGTTTTTTCCACAGAGAAAATATCCGATCCGGCGATAGACCTTGCCGGGCTGCTTAAATTACACTATCCTCCGATTGTTTATACAGTGGAAGTACCGTGTTCCAGTGCTGTGAAATCAAAATGGATCTTACATGCATTTGATCAGGGCTTTGATGGTGTTTTTATCGCGGCCGACGGAACCGATTGCTCTTATGATGAATCATGCACCGAAAAAACTGCGCAAATTATTTCGCAAACGCATGAGCTTATGAAAGAAAAGGGGATACCGCCAGAAAAATTAAAAATGGCAGCAATCTGTTCGGTTTGTGCCGAATCTTTTGTAAAACAAATGAATGGTTTTGCAGATCAATTATCTGAACAATAAAAATTTATTGATGTGGAGCAACAAAACGAATTATCCTTTGATACACTTGTTATAGGTGGAGGAATAGCCGGGTCAGAAGCAGCTATTAACCTTGCCAATTTAAACTATAAGGTCATTCTTGTTGAGAAAGACCTTTCGCTTGGCGGGAAAATGATACATTTAAGCAAGGTATTTCCAACACTTGATTGCGCTGCTTGTATCACAACCCCTAAAGTTTCCGAAACCATCAGGCATCCGAATATTACAATCTATACTTATAGTGAAGTAAAGAATATTGTAAAAGTCTCTGAGAAGAAATTTACAGCTACACTCGTTAAAAAGCCAAGGTATGTTAATGAAGACCTGTGTACCGGATGCCAGGAATGTGAAGACAAATGTCCTGTTGTGGTTAAAGACCAATTTCAATATGATCTGGTTGGACGGAAAGCTGTGTATGTACCTTTTAGCATTGCCAATCCGCGGGTTGTCAATATCGATATCGAAAATTGCATTCTTTGTGGATTATGTGAAAAAGTATGTCCGGTTGATGCCATTGACTTCACACAAGAAGATGTTGAAATTCCTTTAACTGTAAAGTCGGTCATTATTGCTACCGGTTTTGAGCTTTTTGATCCTACCCAGATATTGAGATATGGTTTCGGTAAATTTAAGAATGTTGTTACCGCAATGCAGATGGAAAGGCAATTGGTGCCCACAAGGCCATATAATTCGGTGTTAAGGCCAAAAGATGGCAAAATGCCTGATAATATCGCTTACATATTATGTACCGGATCAAGAGATGAAACGGTTGGCAACCCGATCTGCTCACAAATCTGCTGCATGTATTCTGTAAAACAGGCCCAGCTGTTATTGGGGGCCTTACCCATGGCGGATGTAAGCATTTATTGTATGGATATAAGGGCTTTTGGCAAAGGCTTTTGTGAATTTTATCAGCAGGCTGTAGGCATGGGGGTGGAATTTCATAAGGGTAGAGTGGCAAAAATTACTGAAAAAGAAAATGGAAACCTGATCCTCCGGTATGAAGATATAGAAGAAGGGAAAATAAAAGAAGTTGAACACGACCTTGTTGTATTGTCCATCGGGGTCTTGCCTAACCCTGATGCTAAACTCTTGTTTGACAGCCCGGTAATCGAATCGGACGAGTTTAATTATGTAAAGCAAACTGATGAGTTGTTATGTCCGCCAGATACAAATATTAAAGGGGTTTTTGTAGCGGGCACTTCTTCGGGTCCAATGGATATTCCCGATTCAATACTTTCGGCCGGAGCGGCTTCGGCTTGCTCAGCAAATTATATTAGAAATTGAAAGGAATGGCAATGGAAGAAAAAAATAAAATAGGTGTTTATATTTGTCACTGTGGATCAAATATAAGCGATTATGTTGATGTTGAAAAAGTAAGAGAAGAAGTTGCGAAAATCAAGCATGTTTCTATTTCTAAAACAACCATGTTTGCCTGTGCCGATGCAACACAAAATGAAATTGTACAGGATATACAAGAAAATGATCTCGATGCAATTGTTGTAGCATCATGCTCACCTAAACTTCATCTGGATACCTTCAAAAATGTGGCTGAGAGGGCAGGTTTAAATCCATATAATTATGTTCAGATAAATATAAGGGAACAATGCTCGTGGGCACACTCCGATAAACCTGTACAGGCAACAGAAAAAGCCATACAACTGGTAAAATCAGGTATCGCAAGGGTAGGATATTCCGAGGCATTAATAAAAACAAAAATATCCGCTGAAAACGTTGTGGTTGTTATTGGCGCAGGTGTTTCAGGTATGCGCTCAGCTATCGAACTTGCCGACCTAGGTTCGTATGTCTACCTGATTGAAAGGGAGTACTTTGTAGGAGGGAGAGTTTCCCAGTGGGGAGAATTGTTCACCACGAATGAAACCGGGAAAGAAATTATCAGCCGCCTGTATCATAAGCTAATGGAATATAAGAATATTACTCTTTTTACAGGTGCTGAAATTATTTCAAGTACCGGGACTGTCGGCAATTTTGATATTCAGGTTAAGATAAGGCCAAGGTATATTAAACCGGGCTGTAAGGTTGATCCTGAAAAACTACAAAAGGTAATTGATGCATGCCCGGTAGAAATCCCCGATGTGTTTAATTTTAACCTTACTACCTGCAAAGCCATTTATAAGAACTTCGAAAGTGAATTTCCCGAAATCCCTGCCATTGACCCGGATCATTGTACAAGATGCGGCGAATGTGAAAAATTATGCGACGACATCGATCTGGGACAACAAGATGAATTTGTAAATATTAAAGCCGGTGCCATATTAATAAATACAGGTTATGACCCCTATGAACCCAAAACAGGGGAATTTGGCTACAAGGAAATTGAGAATGTAATTACGCTTCCGCAGTTGAAAAGGTTAATTGAGCTTAGCGGTGAAGAATTGATCTATAAAAATAAAAAAATCCAAAATATAGGATATATCTATTGCGTTGGCAGCCGGCAAAAAGATGGCGAAAACAAGTATTGCTCGAGGTATTGTTGTACCTCAACCATTTATACTTCCATTGTTATAAAAAATAAATATAAGAACATACATAATTATCATTTCGACAAGAGTATCAGAACCTACGGGAAGCTGGAACTTTTGTATCGTGAAGCATCAGAAAATGGTGATGTTTTCTTGCAATTCTGGGATGAAGATCCTCCGGTGGTCAGCAGAAATGGAAATGGAACGGTAGTTAGCATAAAGGATATGCTTACGAATGGGAAAGAACTTGAAGTGGATTGTGATCTGGTGGTGCTTGTAACAGGAATGGTGCCTCGACAGGATAATAAAATCGCGGATATTCTTAAAGCTCCAATCGGACGCGATAAGTTTTTTAATGAGATCCACCCCAAATTACGGCCTGTTGAAACAGTGATAGACGGGGTGCTTATTTCTGGCGCCTGCCAGGGCCCGAAAAATATCAGCGAATCGCTGAAGTCATCACTTTCAGCAGCTTCAAAAGCAAATTCCCTGGTAAAGAAAGGTGAGATAGAACTAAAACCTACGATTGCATTTATCGACAAAAATGCTTGCGTATGGTGCGATGAATGCATGAAAGCATGCCCTTTTGATGCTATTATTAAAGTGCAGTCGAACGGAAAAGATGTTGCAGAAATTGTTGAGGCAAAATGTAAAGGCGGTGGGATGTGCCTTCCTGTCTGCCCTGAAAATGCCATCAACCTGAAAGGATATACAGACAATGAAATGGAAGCAATGATAACTGCATTGGCTGATTAATTATGCCTGTTCAGTATCAATGCGCTATGGTTTTATTATAAAATGATATGGAAACTAAAAAAATAAAAACAATAGATATCATAAAAGAAAAGAGAACTGTTTCTGCTGAGGCAAAACAGAATCTTAAAGAATATAATAAAATTAAAAAATTAATTCTTAAGAGTCTTGAGTCCGAAGCGAAAACTATACCTCAAATTGCGGCAGAAACAGAACTGCCTTTGGATGTGGTAACGTTTTATCTGATGACACTCAGAAGATATGGCAGTATTGAAACGGGTGAGATAGATGATATGGACGAATACTTCTCTTATAAATTGAAGAAATAATAAAAATAAGATGTCGAAAGTCAATACAGCATTAGCGAGCGAATTGCAATATTATGGGGCTAAAGAATTTAGTGCCTGTTATAATTGTGGTAATTGCACAGCAATATGTAGCCTGGCAAGTGAGAACAACGAATTTCCCCGGAAAATGATCAGGTTAAGCACATTGGGTTTGGAAAATGAAATAGAATCTTCCTTAGAACCCTGGTTATGCTATTATTGCGGTGAATGCAGTTCGACCTGTCCACGACAGGCAGAACCCGGAGAATTAATGATGTCCTTAAGGCGCTATCTCACCGCAAGATATGATTGGACAGGCCTTTCAAAACGATTTTATACTTCTGAAATTTGGGAACTCGGAGCAATATTTTTGCTGGCCGCATTCATTTTAGTCATGTTCATCTTCTTTCACGGTCCAATGACTACTGAACTAACAGCTGAGGGTGGGGTAAAGTTAAACACTTTTGCCCCATGGAAAACTATTGAGATCGGAGACTGGATCATGGCTGCCTTGCTTGGTTTTTTTCTCCTCTCAAATATTTTTAACATGTACCTGAAAGTAATAGTGAGAAATAAAAATATTAAAATTCCTATTAAACTATACTTCACTACACTTTGGGACCTGGGTTTTAATTTTGCAACACAATGGGAGTTTTCAAAAAGCGAGAATAAAACAAAAATTGCCGGGAAGCAATTCAATATCAGCCCATACTGGATCATGCACTGGCTTTTAATGTCAAGTTATGTATTAATGCTTATCCTTATTATAGTGTTTTTGGGTTGGTTTCAAACCGATAACATTTATCAATGGTGGCATCCTCAACGACTGTTAGGCTATTATGCGACATTTGGTTTGATGGCAGGCCTTATTTACTTTTTTTACAACAGGATAAAAAAAGAACAGGAAAGTGGAAAGCATAGCCATTTTTCGGACTGGGTATTTTTAGTCCTGCTTGCTTTAACCACCATAACTGGCATCCTGGTTCATTTTTTCCGGATATATGGCTTGCCAATGTCAACATACTATATGTATGTTTTTCATCTCATGGTATTGTTCCCAATGCTGATGATTGAAGTTCCGTTTTCGAAATGGTCGCACCTGGCATACCGGCCGTTTGCAATTTATTTTGCAAAAGTGATAAGTGCTGCAGAAAAAGTAAATAGTAAAGACTGATATAATGTTGAAGAAATGAGCTTGATCTTATTATCAGAACATATAGAATTACTGAATAATAGAATACTAATTTTTTAAAGTCATAAGTTATGAAATGCCTATTTCCATATTCAGCTTTAGCAGCAGGAGGCCTTGGGTTACTTTGCTTTGTCCTGACTTTCTTTTATTTCCCATTGTGCTATGTGGCCATTGGCTTGTTTATTTTGTCGGAGGTACTTTTTATCATATGTATTGTAAAAGGTGTATGCTGCAGTTTTAAAGAAAAAAATCCGGCACAATAGTGGAATTGTAAGCCTTTGGGATTGCTTGGTTGCGCGACCTTGCAACTTAGCGAAGTGATGCTTTCTTCGGACATTGTTAAGTTCTTACATTACGCAATAAAACTTTGTGACATTTTTGCTTTTCGGGTATTAATTTACACTTATCGGGCACCAAAGGTGCATAAATCATTAGCCCCGTGCGTAGCGCGGGGTTTATAATTTGCAATACACTGGTAAGGGACTTTTACCGGCAGTGGTGCAGCTTGAGGAAGATCCCTCCCGAGTACTCGGGGGGATCAGTTCGACTAATCAATTCTGTTTCTCAAAATTAAAGTCTCACTTATTTAAATAAACATATGAATATCAGCTTCCTCGGCAGAAGTCAAATACTCTCCAATTCCGCAGATATCATCTGTAAGATCATTAAAGTCTTCTAATTTTTCACCACCCCATATTTTGCCGGCAAGACTACAGATATATATTTTGACATTTGTCAGATCTTTAGCCATCTCGAAAAATTCATACCATGTAGAAACATTTAAGGTTTCTAATGCGCTTAAGAATTCCTCTTTCAGGTGAGAAGCCTCAGCCAGATTGTCAATTTTGTTTTCGTTTCCTTTTATAAAGGCACGAGCGCCCTGAAGTAAAACAAATACTTCAACATCCATATCATCGGCAGCGGCTCCACTGAGGATTACTCCTGCTGCTGTTAACTTATCCAGGCTTCCTGAAAAAAGTCCCATACATAATTTTGCCATAATACATTGTTTTTATGAAATTGTTATTTTATCAATTACTGTAAATATTTATTAAGAATGACATCAACCGCAACCACCTGATTCTTCTGCTTCCGGCGCTTCTTTACCTTCTACATCACCTGCATCCTTTTCGATTAGTTTTGGGAACACTTTATTCCATTCCTCCCAGCCACCATCTATAAGATAAACCTTCTTATATTTCAGTAGTAATAAAGCCTGGCAGGCTAAAGAAGCCCTGTCAACAGTCTGAGAATAAACATACATCGCTTCTCTTCTGTTTGAGATTTTACTGGAAAATTCCAATACTCCTCTTGGAATATTAATTGCTCCGGGTATATGGCCCTCAAAAAATTCATTTTCTTCCCGGCAGTCGATAATTTTATATTCCCCTTTATGGTCCAGTATTGCTTTTAGCTCATTAACAGTAATCTTTGTGATGCCTGCTTCCGCATCCTCGACCATTTGAGCCACATTATCGTAACTATTATCCTTTTTTGAACCACAGCTTCCCATGATTAGAACCAATATTATAAGGACAAAGAGCTTATAAGTTTTCATTATTAAATTGTTTTATTATTAAAGAAATTTGTTTTCAACATAATATTATCCACCACAGCCACCTTCTTCCGGTTTTGATTCACTTCCGGAATCAAATTCAGGATCCCAGGCAATAATTCCTCCCCTAAGGTTTTTAACATTTGAATATCCTAGCTCAGATAATGCTTTGGCAGCCAAAATACCTCTGTCACCTTTTTTGCAATAGATGATGATGTCTGCATCTTTTTCAGGGGCAGACAAATACTCTGCTTCCCAAAATGCTTCATCATCAATTGTAAATTCAAGAATACCGCGGGGGATGTGTGTTGAGTAAAATATATTTCCCTTCTCAAATTCTGCAGACTGACGAACATCGATAAGAAAAAAGTCTTCCTGATTTTCAATTTTTGTATTTAATTCGTCCACAGTGATTTCTTCAATATACGGCCTTGTATCTGCTGCTAACTCTTTTCCGTTCTCATAAATATTCGCACATGCGGAAATAAATATTAAAACAGAGAAGGCAGCGATCCATTGATATAATTTATTTTTTTTCATAATTGTATTTATGCTTGAATTAATAGGCACTAAATTTTCCGGTTTTTTCATTCCACTTGACAAACACATACCATATCAGGATAATGAAAGTAACAAGAGCAAATGCTCCGGCATATCCCAAATAATCGGGCAGGTAGCTTTTGAAATCCCAACTTTGTGGGAGTGATTCAATGATTGGTGGAACAATATATAATTTTGATATTGGAGAAATTATAAGAAATCCAAGGGCTGAGGCCCACAGTTTTACCTGTCCTTCGCCAACTCTCCAGAGTGTTCCGACGGCACAGCCACCGGCTATTGTCATGCCAAGGCCAAAAATAAAACCTCCGATTGCTGCCCTGAAGAAAAAATGAGGGAAGACCCATGTCATTTCCCTTGCACGAAGCGCAATATCTCCCACACCAATACCAAAATACTTTATTATGGTAAATCCGAATAAGCCCACAAATAAGCCTGCCATTACTCCAACAGAACCACCTGCTTCGCCTGTCATAAAAGGATCGCGGAAACCTTTTACAATACAGAATCTTGAGCGCTGGCTTATTAAACCCATAAGCATACCTATTATAATAAACCAGGTCATGGTTTTATTACCATCTGAATATTGATATGCGATGATAAAGGTTATGATCACTGCGATCCAGCCGGCCCATTTTTGCCAGATACCGCTTTTACCTGTACCTGCCAGGAGATTATAACTCTTCCCGCTGCTGAATCCCGGGAATTTTTCCATTTCCCACATCAGGTATTTTAAGGCGACAATAACTCCAATAAACAATCCGATAGTGAAGATGATAGCACCACCCGACATGGCC
>JAIOSQ010000299.1 GCA_021107535.1 Bacteroidales bacterium
GTTGTCGATTGGAAGGATGAATATTCTTATGATGCTACCGGGAATTTGACTGAAATTTTATCTTACTATTGGAACGAAAGCACCAGCCAGTGGGTTGTCGGTTGGAAGGAGGAATGTTCTTATGATGCCGCCGGGAATTTGACTGAAAGTTTAGCTTACGATTGGGAGGAAAGCACCAGCCTGTGGGTTGTCGATTGGAAGGATGAATATTCTTATGATGCTACCGGGAATTTGACTGAAATTTTATCTTACTATTGGAACGAAAGCACCAGCCAGTGGGTTGCCTGTTGGAAGGATGAATATTCTTATGATGCCGCCGGGAATTTGACTGAATATTTATCTTACGATTGGAACGAAAGCATCAGCCAGTGGGTTGTCGATTGGAAGCAGGAATACACCTACAATAATTCCTATTCTTTCGATGAATTACTCTTACCATATTATGATGATTTTTTTATACTCCATTTCAGGCACATGTTGACTGAATCTATTTCATATTATTGGGATGATTTTGTCAATCAATGGATACTTGATTATAAAGGCACCTTTTTTTATTCTGAAAAAAACATCAACAACATCTCAGATCTTTCTGTAATGGATATAAAGATCTATCCAAATCCGGCGACAGAATTTGTTGTATTTGATGTAAATAGTACTTCAAAAACTGCAATAGTCGAAATATTTGACATAAATGGCAAAAAGGTATTGCATCAAGAACTCTCCGATAATAAGCAAATATCAGTCAGCCATTTAAACAGAGGATTATATATGTATAAGCTTATTCATAATAGCACCATATATAGTGGAAAAATAATGATTGAATAGCCAGGATGCCAAACAATTAATTACGCACTGATGATATCATCCTGATCTCGTGAACAGGGAAATGTGAGGAGTATTGCAGCTTGCAGATCCCGAAACACGTATTCCGATTTTTGCTATATTTACACCGCTTTTTTAACCAATAGTGTAATTCATGCCTGATTCCGTAAAAATATTCCTGGGGATTACCATGATCTTCATTGTTTCACTTTGCGGATACTCTCAAACAAAGGGTATTGTCGGAAGTACTGATTACGAGATGAGACTTCAATCAATTCGTACTTGTGCATTGAATGATGATTATTACAAATGCATTGAAGAGGTCGATGATTTTCATTCCAGCTACCCATGGATGGGATACACATGGTTTATGCGTGCTTATGCGCATATGATGCTGCATGATTATTACAGGGCAAGCCAGGATTTTTCCACTTCATTGACCTTTGAGATGAATGATCAGATGAGATTAATTGCAAAAATTATGTCTGATAAGCAGGAGTTGGCAAATTTCGTGGCCGAAAATTTTATTAGCAATCCTGATATGGATGCTTCCACAAACTATAAACCTGCTGTCAGGCCACAGGATACTCTACAGGGAAAGCTCAGACCTGAACGGACATGCTTTGATATCGGTTTTTATGATCTGACTGTGAAAATACTCCCGGAAGAAAAGAGCATTGAAGGCACAAATAAGATTTATTTCATCACCACTGACACTACATCAAAAATTCAAATTGACCTTTTCGAGAATTACGATATTCATTCAATGAATCTCCAGGGATCAGAGTTGGCGTATGAACGGATTTACAATGCGATATTTATTGAATTAGACAGACAATACCTGCCGGGAGAGAATTTATGCTTGACCATAAAATACTCCGGCACACCCAGGGAAGCACCTCAGCCTCCCTGGAATGGTGGTTTTATTTGGAAAAAAAATAAAAAAAAGCATTGGGTTGGAGTAGCTTGTGAACATCTTGGAGCCAGCTCATGGTGGCCCAACAAGGATCACCTTAGTGAAAAGCCTGATTCCATGCGAATTAGCATACAGGTCCCTGATGGATACCAGGGCATTGCCAACGGAAACCTTATATCGACCACTATGGTTGATGATAATTATGTAAACTTTGAATGGTTCGTACAATACCCGATCAATAATTACAATGTCACCTTTTATATGGGTGATTTTGTGAATTTTAATGAAATCTTTGAGGGTAACAGTAATTCATACAGGATCGATTATTATGTCTTGCCCAGGAGTTTAAAAGACGCCAGGGAGTATTATAAGCAAACACAGGATATTGTACGAGTATATGAAAAGTTGTTTGGGGAATATCCATTCAGGGAAGATGGTATTGCAATGGTCGAAGCACCATACGCAGGTATGGAGCATCAGAGTGCAATAGCAATTGGCGACGATTATGGAAATACCAAAAGACGGGATTATGATGTTGGTGATTACGATTACCTGGTAGTTCATGAGCTGGCTCATGAATGGTGGGGAAATGCAGTTGCAATTGGAGATATGGCGGATGCATGGATCAACGAAGGTTTTGCGACCTATGCCGAATGCCTGTTTATTGAGGAATTGTTTGGCCATGAAGAATACCTCAATGCAATGGCTTCAAATATGCAGATTATTTTTAACCTGTATCCATTGGTTGGCAGAAGGGATATCAATGACAATACTTTTTTAAGTGGTGATATATACCATAAAGGAGCTGCTTTTCTTCATAATCTTCGTTGTATTATCGACAATGATTCTCTCTTTTTTGATATTATTAAAGGAATATACCAGGAATATAAATTCAGGATCACTACTACAGATGACATCATCAATCTGGTTCATGATTATACCGGCAGGGATTACACAGCTTTTTTTGAAAAATTTTTATACGATGATGAACCACCAGTACTACATTATCAATTTAATATACAGGATAGTACTTTGAATTTTAAATACAAGTGGATTGGTGTGGATCCTGACTTTCAGATGCCTTTCAGTGTTTGCATTAATAATGACACATGCATAAAACTGACCGGAGCCACATCAACTAAATTACTTAATCTGGATGGTGTAAGTTCCTTCTATTTACCCAATGGAAATAAGTTCAATAGAAACATTATTCCTACAAACGCATTTACTTATTATTGGACCTACATGGATAAAAATGCCAAAATGTTTGTTTACACAGATGAAATTGCCAGAGGAGTTGGCAGTTTAATTAAAGGGCTGAAGGAAGGAGATTGGATATATTACTATCCCAACCGAAAAATTAAAAGGAAAGTTACGTACGAAGGTGGCAAGCTTAATGAAGTGTCGAAATTCTATGATAAAAATGGGGATCTCAGTGAACTTTGCAATTATAAAAACGACTTACCTGAAGGAGAAT
Organism: Bacteroidales bacterium; assembly: GCA_021107535.1. GTDB lineage: Bacteria > Bacteroidota > Bacteroidia > Bacteroidales > B18-G4 > B18-G4. The sequence goes on from JAIOSQ010000299.1 coordinate 3,216, forward strand.
ATACTAAATTCAGGAAAAAGGTAAAGGTAGCAAGCGGGTCATATTTAGAAGGGGATAAAACAGGATTGTGGTCCTATTATTATCCTGACGGAGACCTTGAGTCACAAGGTTTTTACGAAAATGGGGTTAAGACTGAAATATGGAAATATTATTCGAATGAAAATATTCTTGTAAGCAGAATAAATTATACAGATGGCATCCCTGATTATTCAGGTGCCATATACTCAAATCACAATGGAGAACCAATAGAAAGTCCTGATACTTTGTCATGGATGAATTCACCTCCGTCTTACAAGCACGATGAAGCAGATTTATATAACTTTATTCAGGATAATTTAATAATCCCTGAATCAGTATCTGAGGACAGTATCAAGGGCACTGCATATATATCATTTTATGTGATGCCGGATGGCAGGATTGATAATTTTGAAACTGTGAAAACCTTCTCGGAAGATTTGAGCAATAATCTTATTGATGCTTTGAGAAAGATGCAAGAGTGGATCCCGGGGTATCATGGTGGAAATCCAGTGGTGGCAAAAGTGTGTATTCCATATCAATATGGGTTTTAATAATGAATGATTCAGAAGTTAATTACAAACTCAAATTTCAAACTCCCAACTAAAGTTCATTCCCAACTTTAAATACTCTAAGTACTTATATAAAACATTGCGATACAGGATAAAGTAACTGCTAATTTAAGAAACCGGATAAATGATTTTCTCAATGATAACTGGGAACAAATGCAGACAGATTTTGATAAAATGGATCCTAAGGAAAGGTTAATGTTTTATGAGAAGTTGCTTCAATATGGCTTGCCAAGATTACATGCCACACAATTAACCAGTGATATTGAGAAAATAACAGATGAGCAATTAGATTATATTATTCACGACCTAAAAGAAAGCATCAATGACCAGGGAAGAAAAAATTAAAATGATTCAGGATATTAAAAATGGTACACCTCCACATTTTGCCCTTAATAGGAGTAAATACAGATATCTAACAAGAAATGAATCAGAGAATCATTTTTGGTCTATGGATGGGCAAAAAATTTCCAGAGAGGAACAAGAAAAATATTTTCCTGATTCATTTCTTTGTGTGAATGTCAGTAAACAGTATCAGATTGATGAAAATGGGCAGATTGTTAAAAGAAAATTACAAGTCATCCCCACCGGATAATTAATATTCTATGTGGCCTTATTAAGCACTTTCTCCCTGCAGGTGGTACATGATACTACACAGGCATTTTAATGCGACTCCCTTTCATTTCAATGCAAATCAAAAGGTAATTCTTTAATCACTTGCTTTCCCCTCAATGATGGTGTATCTTTGATATTATACTCAAAATTAAAACATTATGAATACTAAAAAAAACAAGCTCATCGTACCTTATAGTCTTGCAGGAAAGTGGTCTGTCGGACTGATTGGCTTGTGTATCTTATTTTTAATAATGTTTGGGCTCCAGATCCGATTCCACATCAACTACCAGATAGGCGAGGGGCATGGATTTTTCAACTCTCCCGGGCTTGCCATAAGCTTATTGGGTGCTGTCGTTAGTGGTATATTATCGTTCTGTTTAGGCGTTTTTGCGATCTTCATGAAAAAAGATAGATCAGTATTTGTCTTACTCAGTTGTGGCATTGGCTCTTTGGTTTCGAGTATTGCAATACTTTATTTACTGCATGCCGTCAAAGTAATTTTCACCACTTAGGCTTATCTCAATTGTGTGATCATTTTAAGTTGATATGTTATGTCCATACCTATTAACACCGAAAATTGAAAAATGTCACACTTTTTTCTCAGTTTTTTTTGATTGCTAATATTTTTTATACTAAACAGAACCTGAAATTAATCTATCCCGATCTTGACAAACTGTCCTGAATGTGGGAAACAGGTGACTGATTCTGCCCATTAAGAAGCAGGGGAAAATGAACATATTTGTACATTATTTAATCATTTACGTTACTATTTCGTTACTCTAAAAATAAAAACCCCTGAAAACCAAATAGTTAACAGGGGTTTATTGTACCCGGAGCGGGACTTGAACCCGCACGGCTTTACAGCCATTGGATTTTAAGTCCAACGTGTCTACCAATTCCACCACCCGGGCAGGAATAAAAAACGGCAATCTGCGTGAATGCCGTGTTTTACTTTGAGCGGAAAACGGGACTCGAACCCGCGACCCCGACCTTGGCAAGGTCGTGCTCTACCAACTGAGCTATTTCCGCTTATTAAAAAGGGAGTGCAAATATAGTAATTTTTGATCAATCAAAAAGATATTGGTCAAAATTATCCTACTTTAATCCTGTCAGATTAAAATATCATATATAGAAAATGCAGAATTGAAAATGAAGGTGTCTCAAAAGTTCCTCCCAAGGTCATTTCGAGCATTAGCGATAACTTAGCGAAGTTATCTCATAAGCAAAGCGCCCCTCGACTTTGCTCGGGGTTATTTGTTTTATACTGTGTTGAATACTGCGGTAATTATCTAAATCTAGCCCCCCTGAACCATAATTATCTTGAGATTTAGGTTTTGCTATTGATTGAAAAATAAATCTTAATAAAATCCCTTCTCTTCCAATATTGCAAATAAATGCCTCATTACACAATATTCATCAGACACCCTACACTTGCGTCCATCTATCCAAACACGAGTAACCCGGTGGCTTAACAACTCTTTAAGCTGTGGGGGGTCAGGTTTAATATATCCGAAGTTATATAAAATCTGTCCCAGAAGCATATAGGCTCCATTAAGTATGAACACCAGGGTGTCACCCGATGATAATTCAATTTTAACAAGATCCCCATCCTCAAGAATTAACCCCGTTTTAATACTACTGTGATTACCAAATTTTAACTTAAGAAGGATTATTATTTCATTATCGATTTGCCTTCCTGAAATATGAACACCATAATCAGTGTTATTGCATAGCTTCTGATATTCTAATTTCATATGACCACCAGACAGAAACACATCATATTCATCATCCAGGAAATGAACACCTCTTGTTTGGATTTTTATTATATCATTTTTTTCAACAGGGGTAGGGACATCCCGCTGTTTGGCATCAGGTAATAGAAAAAAAACAGAATCATTTGATTGGCCCACAAGAGACACATTAAAAGTTATGCCGTTTTTTAGGTGAACTAATTGTCTAACTTGGCCATATCCGCTAATACAGATTAGGGTTGTTAGTAGATAAATGAATAAGCGTCTCATAATCTTTATTATCCCAATACTTTTATTATTTTTCTGTAGTTACAGTCCCAATTCTCTCTGCATACTTAAACATATAGGCAAATGCAAGTGAGGGCCTTCCCGCATCTCCCCATGTAGCATCACTCCAACCCGATCCAGTTGCGCCAAACCCCGCACTTAACCCAGCCTTCATAGAGGCGGTAACATCCCATTGGCCTATGAATGTCGCAGTGCTGTCCATAATAACCACAGATAGCCTTAACATGGTTTCTTGGTCAATCTCTTTGCCTTGTGTTGAAATGTATCCCTGCTCTTCATTTGACTCATCAATCCTAAACCCATCTGTTATAAGAGTGCTGTATACATGATCAAATAGATCCCCGCCCTGTTTATCTGATTGCACAATAACCTTATTTGCACCCTTTGGTATGTCTGCCCGTTCTTCCGGGCTAAGTAGAGTGTTTGGTGTAACACATCCAGTCAACACAAATACAAAAAGGATATAGATTATTTTTCTCATAATATACCCGATTGGTTAACAGACTGCTAAATATATAAAAAATTAATATCTATCCAAAATAATTTATAAAAAAGTGTACCATTTCCCAATTTTGGGTATTAATAGCGGTAGTCGAGGGATCTCCTTCTCCTGATACTAATAAGCCCTCTATTACTTAAACACCTTAAGAACTAAGATCAATAGGAACTTCAGTAGTTTATATAGAATTTAACCGGACACTTAAAACTCATAACTTATAAGCCATCACCCATCACTTCATCATAACTCTTCCTCAACATTCAGCTTCAACAGCGAAAGGATGATATACAATAATATTATAAATGGTACAGAAGCAAACCTGATCGAAAAGAACAGGATCAATGAAATAACGATA
>JAIOSQ010000210.1 GCA_021107535.1 Bacteroidales bacterium
ACCGGTTTTCAGAAAGAAATAAGAGATAAGGTCTCGGGATTTTCATCTCATATTGTCATCACCAGTTATGATTTTAATAACTCACTGGAATACACTCCTGTGATGATGGATCAGCCATTTTATCCCAGCCTGGATACCATAAGTGGTATACGGCATATTCAGGTTTTTGCCACAAAAGGTGGGATCATCAAGACTGAAGATCAAATGGAAGGAGTCATCCTTAAAGGTGTTGGCCCTGACTATAACTGGGAGGCTATGCAGGCATGGATCATTGAAGGAAGATTGCCAATGATTCATGATTCTGCTAAAACAACCGAAATTCTTATCTCATCGACCATTGCTGATAAATTACATTTTGCAACAGGCGATGATCTCCGCATGTATTTTGTCTCTGAAGGCCAGAAACAGCCGAGAGGAAGGAAATTTAACATTGTTGGGATTTACAGTTCCGGGCTGGAGGACTTTGATAAGCAGTATTTATTCGGAGATATCAGGCAAATACAAAAACTGAATAACTGGCCTGAAGATATGGTAAGTGGTTTTGAGGTACTGATTGACGATTTCACTGAAATTGAAGAGATGGGAGAAATAGTCAAATCCATGATAGCTTATCATTTGAAGTCGGAAACCATCAAAGAAACGGAGGAACAGATCTTTAGCTGGCTAGAATTGCAGGATATGAATGTGATTGTGATCATTGTCCTGATGGTGATCGTAGCAGGATTTTCTATGATCTCAGCACTGCTGATCCTCATCCTTGAGAAAACAAATATGATTGGAATACTGAAAGCCCTTGGCACCTTAAATATCAGCATACGCAAAATATTTATTTACAATGCTGTTTATATTATTGGTATTGGCCTTTTATGGGGTAATCTGATCGGGATCAGCCTCAGCCTGCTGCAATCAAGCTTCAGCCTGATCCCTCTGCCCGAGGAATCCTATTATGTTTCGACCGTGCCGATCGATCTTTCACCGGGCTATGTTTTGATCCTGAATGCAGGAATCCTCATTTTCTGCACCCTTATGCTGATCATCCCATCCTATGTGATCACCGTGATTAGCCCGATTAGGGCCATCAGGTTTAAATAGTGCAGGGTACAAGATACTTCTATCTACTATCTTCTATCTTCTTCCTTCTGCAATCTGCAATCTTTTTTACCCACCCCCTGTCCCTCCCTCCTAGGTCGGGACAAGCTCCCCCTACAAGCAAGGAGGGGGCACGAAGTTTGAAATATTATCTGCAATTCCTTCCATTTTCTTATTCTCATTCTTATTCCTTGTTCGTGATTCCCTATTCAAACGCCATCACCTCTAAAGTACCTTTCCCATAACGTACGAGAACAACATCAGGCATCCCATCGCCATGGTAAAGAGCAAGGCTTTGCTTCTGTATTTTCTTAAGCGTTTAACCCTATATGTTATCCAGACAGGCAGGATGATAAGGAAAAAGGCAATGGGGGGAGCCACAACTTCACCCAGAATATCAAGTATAGGCAGGTTCAGGATGGTGACCACCCAGATAATGGTCAGAAATGCAATAAGAACCAGGTCATCAAAGGCCAGGAATTTATAAAGGCCCCCGGGTTTTTTTATTGAGATTTCCCTGAGATCCTTTAATAGTTCATGTACACTTTCCCGTGCACCCAGAAAAGTACCGATAAATGAAGTGATCAGTGCCAGTTGACTGATGATGGGGCCGGAATATTCCAGTATGGTATCATCTGATTTTTCTGCAAGAACTGTAAGGATCGATAGATTGCTCCTGTATGCATTTTCCAGCTCAGCATGGCTTAATGATAATATGCAGGAGATCACAAAGAACATGATGAAGAAGAAGAGAAGCAACATAGACACGAGGATAACCCTGTTGTTTCTTATAAGAAGCTGTTCTTTTGCCATGCCCTCATTTTTAAATGCGATGATCATACTCGACATGGCCGGGTAATATGAAAATGACAGGATGAAGATCGGGAAGAGCAGCAGGAAATTGTCAAAAGATTCAGACAGCCCGGAGATATGTGTCAGAACAGAAAAATCCCATTGTGGAATGAGGTATGCAGAAATCCCCAGAAGCATGAACACCAAAAGAAAGGTAATCAGTCCCATAAAGCGTAGCATGATGCCCTCACCAATACGGATCACAAATATGAGTACCCCAAGGATAAGCAAGCTGAGGAATGGTGAGTGGGAAAGATCATGTGAAGTGATGCCTGTATGCAACAGGAACTCACCGAAGTCATTGTTCAAACCGCTTGAATAAACTATAAGCAGCAGAAGCAGCGTAATAAAGAAAACCACATTTACCCAAAACCCGGCTTTCAAGCCCATGAATTCATTCACTGCGCCTGTATAATCAACATTGTTTTCTGCTTCGCACATGATCATACCGATGTTCCTGTGTGCAAAAAGTACCGTAGGAATGCTGACCACTGTGACAATGAGCAGAACAAGGATCCCGGCAATTCCTGCTGAGATCGGCAAAAACAGGATGCCTGCGCCGACTGCAGTACCAAAAAGGGCTAATATCCAGGCTATGTTTCCTTTATTCATAATTTTTAAATTAAACGATCAATTCAATGTTCCAGGGCAAATTTTACGGCAGCTTCCGCATGGATCTCCGTGGTGTTGAAAAGGGGAACATCAAAATCTTCCTGTTTGAGAAGTAAGGGGATCTCCGTGCAGCCAAGGATAATGCCTTCAGCCCCCCTTTGTACAAGGCCGGCAATAATCTCAGTATAACTGGCTTTTGTCTCAGCAGAAAATATCTCCCTGCTGAACTCTTCAAAAATACTGTGATTGATAAAATCCCTCTCAGCGGGGCTTGGTATAATGGCTTCAATATTGAGATCGGTGAGTTTATTCTTAAAAAATTCCTTTTCCATTGTGACTTTGGTACCCAGGAGTCCAACCTTTTTTTGCTTTTTTGTGGCGATCACTTTAGCAGTTTCCTCAGCAATATGGATGAGTGGGATGGATATCCTTTCCTGTATAAAATCAGCCAGCATGTGCATGGTGTTGGCCCCAAGCAACAGGCATTCAGCCCCGGCATAATCCAGTTTGTTGGCAGCATCCAGCATCATTTTTTTCAGGGCATCTTCATTGCCTGCAGCTTTAAACCTGATAATGTCTTCAAAATCGACGGAATACAGCAGTATTCTTGCTGAATGATTTCTGCCGAGTTTACGGTTCACCTTCTGGTTAAGCAATTTGTAGTAATCCAGGGTTGAAATCCAGGTGGTTCCGCCTATGATGCCGATTGTTTTCATGCTTTAAAGATACAAATAATCACTTCCGGTTATATTCAAAATGAAAGAGTGATGGTCTTCCTTCTATATTCTCTGTTTATTGCAGGAAAACTGACTTCCAGGTATAGCCTGTTTCCTTTATGAGTAAAAGTTGCCCCATCAATGGATTTGGGAGCCCCAAAGTTGCTGATCACTTCAAGTTCGTATTGCTTGCCGGCAGCTCCTTCAGTTTCAATGGTGTAGGTGTTATTCTCCCATGTAGCATTGATGATTCGGATACCCTGGGATTTTTCTCCTTTTGTGGGTTTTTCGATCGGGGGGATGAGGGAGATCCCGCCTTTATGGAATACTTCTATTTCTTGGTTCACAATTTTTGTATCTAAGATGGCCAATTTATCCTTATGCAAATAAAGTAGTGAATTTTCGATGCTATCACCATTTATCAAAACGCCAATAATTTCGGTGCCTGGCATAAAAGTTGGACTGAAAGCAATTTCAATATCATCTTTATTTGTGAATTTGAAAGTTGTCTTATTGGTTTCTCGTATTAGTTCCCAGTTAATATTATATTTTCCAATTCTGATATTTTTCACCTGTATAAAATCCCAATTAAATGGTATTGTAGGAGTAAACCAAAGAAAATGATTTTCAGCCTGTAGAGCTAATCCCAGCATTCCTTCGATTATTGGCTGTAAAACCATAGTCTGTGACCAGCATTGGTGCGGGCAAACACCTGAGGGGAGGTATTTCTCTCCATTAAGTACTTCCTCGGTATATCCAAGGGCAAAATCCCTGTAATTATTCAGATTGCTCATGATATGACTGAATCCCTGCAATGGCTTTTGATACTTGTACTCTGCAAGTGCAACCCAGCCTGTATATAATGGCCATACGGCGCCGGAATGATATCCCCTTGGATGGTAATTCGGATTGTGAATTGAGGCCATCCTTACACCCCAGTCAGATGTATATTCATGACTTGTATAGGCTTCTAGCATCTTATCAAACTTGGGAATGGCGATTTTTAAATACAAAGAAACCGCTGGCATAATCGATTGTTCCTGGTGATAGGATCCATCCTTATAAATACCCTGGTACATGAACCCGGTCTCGGGATTATAGAAATTGTGGAAAAGATTATCCCTTATTTCCACCCAATTAGCTTTGTATTTTCTATTAATATAAATTAATCCAAGATTTTCGGCCATTTCAGAGATGCTCAAATTTGCTATTGACCAACAAGATGCAAGATATAATGATGTATGTGAACCAAACAAATGCCCGCCTTCCACCCAACCATGCCCGACATTTGTATTCTCTATTAGCCCATCGCCATCTGTGTCTGTCGATTCGCAATAATGTATTGCCTTTTCAATGGCCGGCCATATACTCCTTATATATTCGATGTCCCCGCTGTATTCAAGATACCTTCCAGCCAGGATAATAAACAGGGGAGTGGCATCAGCGGCATCATAGTGCACAAAGCCAGAAGTGCTGAGTTCATGAAAGATCTTTCCGGATAGATCCTGGTATTTGATGAACATGTCGAGGACTTGCCTTACACCTTCATAGTCACCGTAATCCAGCACGGCAAAGGCACTCCATACGGCATCCCTTCCGAAGTACCATGCGTATCCGGGGCGTCCGTTTATCTTATGCCCGCCATCCCAGCCTCTGTCAGTGCCATTGTAACCGGCTACAAGGGAGGTGCCCAGGCCGGGTGTTTCAACGAAGAATCGGTCTGTTGCTGCGAGTGCCCACGCGTAGCCTTTATTGAAGTTCGCGTCCGGGGTGATAATGGAAAGCATCTCATTTTGCAGATCCTCATAATGCTTTACAGCATTTCTGTATATCTCCTCCGGATCATGGATAGCATCCATGTAGGCCTCGATGATCTGCTCTCTACCTTCATTTCCGGCAGCAAAAACAATGTCAAGTTGATCTTGTTGCTGAAGTTCAAAAAGCTGGCCTGCACAAACTTCAAAAAGGGTATCGGCTTCAGGATTGTATTCCCCGGTGACAATTTCCCCGAGAGGAAAATCAATTTCAATGATCCGACATGGACCGGAGTAGCGCGAAACAGGGATCTTGTTTGCACCCACGATGGTCAGCAGTTCTGCCTCCGGAGCATTGAACTCAATGGCATTCAGTCCCGGATCATACCCGTGTTTGAGTGTTTTAAGTACATCTCCTGAATAGGGCCACATCAGGCGCATATTGCTTTTATATTGTATGGCTAACTTAGCTTCCGGGCCCTCATATTCATAATGGATCACACCAAGAGGCCGGTCGGGGGATACAAGCATGACCTCCTTCAGGGTAGCATTGTTGTCAAAATGATAGGTTCTTATAATGCATTCAGGGGATACTTCGATCCTGGGTGTGATACTGCTCAGTGCAAGCATCGAATTATTTTCAAAGTACATCGTCACTTTGTAATCACGAAAGGCCATAAAGGGATGTGCCCATACCTCAAAGATGCCGGAAGGTTCATAGGCAGCAACAAGCAATCGTCTGCCTGCCACCTCACAATACTCATTACTGGCCTGATCCCTTGTCAGCGCAATGGGCGAAGTGCTGAGTTTCCATACACTTGACGAAGGCGGGATGAAATACCGTTTCAAAACAAAGTCCAATGGTTTAATCTGTGCAATACTGTAATTCCAATAATGTTCAGGCGAATCAGCTTTTTCTCCTGTCAGGTATGCAAATACATTATCATAAAATACATCAAAATGCGCGCGATTAAGATTTGGTGTGAAGAGATTAAAATATGCCCCGATCCCCAATATCTTTCCCTCTCCAACTTCATATTCCACGATAAGTTTTGAATTTTCCCTGACGAAGATATAATCCCAATCGACAGCCACTACTTTGCCATTTTCCGGAACATGATTCTCAAAAAAGCCACATTGGGTCACCGTGGTATCGTGCGGTGGTTTCCAGATATAGGCACCGCCATGCAGGGAATCGAAAATCGGGTGGTGCCTGAATGCATGAAAACCGAGCATACGCCCATAGCCATTGTCTTCCGATTGCTTCATCCTGTGGTGTACCGGAACAGGTTCAAGCCCGCTTTTGTTCAAAAAGGAAAGAGCATGCTGGGTAAGGAGGATGTTTCCACCGTTTCTTACGTAATCCAGCAAAGCATTATAATATGCCGGATCTTCTTCGAAGGCTGCATAAGCCGTGGTGTCAGCCCGGTGGATCCAGATAATGTCATAAGCATCCAAAGCATAAGCCTGCCAGTTTACTGACTCACCATCGAGCCAATTAAGGTTGTATGCCGACTTTTCACTATAGTACCTTTGAATCTCCTCAAGCCTTGGGTCAGTCCAGGCCTGTCCTTTTCCGAGAAGCAGGATATGGGTTCCGGCAGTTTGTGAAAAAAGCCAGGACAACGCAAATGAAAAACATAAAAACAGGCTAATCCTTTTCAGCATGGTCTTTTTCTTTTGTGTAATCGAACCACAATTTATGGAAAAATTAATGAACTATGGATTTGTTAATAAAAAAAAGAAGGGAAGTACTTGCAAAATATGCATTTATTTTGTATATTATGGGGCACTTTATAAAGTTTTATATGATGAAAACAATATTAAGCATCTCAGCTATTTTATTGCTGCTTTATCTTCCGGTTTCTGCCCAGCAGGAGTCCTATTCGAAAAACAACATAGTGGTCAACCAGGACCAGGAGATCAACAATGAACCCGTGCAGGATCCTGTTCAGATCAGTAATCTGGATGTTGGCGGGGGAGGGTACAATACGTACTTTTATATGGGTGATGAAAGCGGGGTGTACCTCAATGCCGGGTGGGCAGAAGGGGAAGCAACGCTTGTTGATGGAACAGCCCTCATTGGTAAGTTCAGGTACAATATTTACAAACAGAAAATGGAGGCGGTCATTGAAGGAGACACTTTTGCCTTTGCCAAACCGTGTGAGTTGAGCATTTTACAAATGGGGGAGCATAAATTTGTCTATTCAACATTTGTAAGGAGTAATCGCGAAGTTTCAACAACATGGTTTGAAATACTGTGCGAAGGGGATTGTCAGCTGCTGTTGAGAAGATATATAAAATATCGTGTCTCCGATGAGGATGATGACCCGGACAATGACAAATTATACAGGCTTGAAGAGTATTATACATGCAGGGGGGATGGGCCACCCGACAGGCTGTATATCTCAAAAAAAACTATTCTTGCTGCCTTTCAGAACCGCGAGGCAGAAATGTGTGACTACCTGAAATCAAAAAAACTGAAAGTGAAGGAAAGGTCCGACCTTGTAAAGCTTTTTGCTTATTACAATAACAATTGATCATAGCGCAAAAATAGGTTTACCGGATTCTTATTCTTATTCTTATTCTTATTCTTATTCTTATTCTTATTCTTATTCTTATTCTTATTCTTATTCCTTGTTCCTTATTCCTTATTCCTTATTCTCTATTCACTCCCATGCTCCGTCCTCCGGATAATCTCCTCCTGAAGTTCTTCAGTCAGGTCAACAAAGTAGTCGCTGTATCCGGCCACACGCACGATCAGGTCACGGTATTCTTCGGGATTCTTCATTGCTTTACGCA
>JAIOSQ010000125.1 GCA_021107535.1 Bacteroidales bacterium
AGCCAGGGCAGAGATCAGCCTGGAAGGGATGGGTGCATTCCAGGGATCCCAGTACATCCAGGAAGGGTTCTGTGAAAATCCGGAAAAGGCCGATAAAATCAGCAGTAAACCTGACAGCATGATCATATTTAAAGCTGTTCTCCTCATAACCCAATCAGTATACCAAATGCAAATTATTCAGGACGAAATTAATAAAAAGATCTATATGTCTATACCGTTGAGGGCTTCATTATTTGTTCAAATACGAAATCTTGATATTAAACTCTAAATCCGAATACCTAAATCCGAAACAATATCAAATGACCAAAGCACAAAATTCAAAACAGCTTTGGCAAGTAATAACCCCTTGTTTTGAACATTGCGTCATTTGAATTTTGAATTTGTTTCGGATTTAGATATTCGTGCTTAGAATTTCTTAAAATAAACTTCATGAGGCTGTCTCAAAAGGTCTTCCAAGGTCATTTCTGTATATGTTAGGTAATTCGAGGACACAATTTACATTTAATGAGTGTTTTTTCTGTAAGAACAAACATATTAGTTCAAAGCCTACTCATGCTTCGACTTCGCTCAGCATGACAAGGATTCCGAAATAAACTATAAGGTTCTCGACTCCGCTCGAACCAGGTCGAGCGAAGTCGAGACCTGAAAAATAACATCGTCCCCTTTGTCACCCTGAGCGAAGTCGAAGGGTGAGTCTCTCATCAACGTATAGGCGGATTTGCTCCAGCAAAATTTGCAGAAAACTGTCCTCGAATTACCTAACATATACAGAAATGACTTAAATATCGGACTTTTAAGACAACCTCTTCTTAACTTCAAAAAGAGGGGATGTCAGTTCAGAACCAACATCCCCGGGAATCCACATCATCGATTTAGTTATTGTAGTGATGGCAGTATTTGAGATTTATCCGGTATCCTTAAGCATATTCTCAAGCCCGATCCTTGCCAATGCAGAGATCGTATTGTTTTCGAGGAAATCGGCGAGATGAATTTCTATGTCGAATTTCTCTTTTACCTCTCTCTCCAGTTCAACTGCACCGAGTGAATCAAGGCCATATGACAGGATTGGCTTATTGGGGTTTATACTTTCCGGGCTGATCTTTACTTTATTACTCAACCAGTTGATGAGCCATGCCTGCACGTTTTCCTGATTACGTTCATCGCCGCCTTTGTAGATCGTATGTTTACTGTATTCACCGAACTCCTGTTTCCATGAGTAGGCAGATTTCAATGCTTTATCCATCCACATGGATTCGCACTTTTTATGCTGGATCTTTCCACTTGTTGTTTTGCACATTCTTCCCGGAGTGATCAGTTCGATCGCAAAAACCGGGATCTCATGTTCTGCGGAAATCGCTGAACGGATAGCTTCAATAACTTCTTTGCCATTCAACTCCCTGATGGCAGTCCTTTTTATTTCCTGAATGATGATCAGCCTTTCATGATTGTCAATCTCTGATGAGAATGCTGCACAGCCATGTGCCTGGAGGGCAGGATGGCTACGTTCTACAGTGTTTTCAATATCACAGGGGAAGTGATTCATTCCGCGTATGATGATCATATCCTTGATCCGGCCGGCAATATATAGCTGCCCATTATGAATGAACCCGAGATCGCCTGTCTTCATAAACGGGCCTTCTTTTCTACCGTCGATTTTAGCATTAAAGATTTCCTCGTTTTTATCAGCTTGATTCCAGTATCCCTGGCAAACAGATCCACTTTTTGTCCAAATTTCCCCGATTGTATCCTCCCCGGATGCTATACATTTCTCAGGATCGACAATCAGTACCTGATCGTCCAGCCATGGATATCCGCAACTGACAAAACTCAGGGCAGTATCCGCATCACTGCTCATCACGACCTTGTTCGTATTTTCCAGGCTTTGCCTGTCAGCTAAGAGATACTCCGGTTTCTCCGAATGATGGATGCCTGTTAACATCAGCGTGTTTTCTGCTAAACCATAGCAAGGCAGGAACATATCTTCCGTGAAACCGCATGCTTCGAAAGCTTGCGTGAAATTCTTTAGTGATGTGCTGCGAATTGGTTCGGATCCACAAAATAATACCTTCAGAGAGCTCAGGTCAATATCTGTTTTCTGTTCCGGGCTTATCCTCTCAACAAGGAGATCAAGTGCAAAATTTGGACATCCTGCAGTTGTGCCTTCATATTTCGTAATGGCATTCAGCCAGATGACAGGATTCTTTAAAAAGTCGAAAGGCTTTATTATAATATTCTTTCCCCCAACATAGATGGGTTGGAATAGCGTGCCTATCAGCCCCATGTCGTGATATGGAGGCAGCCAGGTAACGACTGTCAGGTTTTTATCATGCCCAAACGCTTTTTTAATGACTTCTGAATTATGCAGGATGCCTCCCTGGCTTATCATTGTACCGAGCGGATCGCCGGTGGTGCCGGAGGTGTATTGTAGTAATACAGTGTTGCTATCCGACAAAGCAGGATATTTGTATTGACCTGAATGATCCGGCGAGACCTTTTCAATGATCATGCGGGGAATTCCCATCATTTCTTCAAAAGTAGCCCGATTAGTGACGAGCATATTTTCAATCTCCTGACTGAGCAATATGCAAGCTGGGTTTGCATCCTCAATAATAGACCAAAGCCGGTCATTTTTTTTATTCTTTTTTGGAGGATAAGCAGGAATTGCAACTATCCCGGCATAGATGCACCCAAGTAAAGCCGTTATAAAATTCAGTCCCGGAGCGGTTAATATGAGGCAGCTGTCCCCTGGTTTGGTTTTTTCCTGAAGGCCGGCTGCAATGCTTTTTGAAAGCCGGATGAGGTCGCCGTAATTGATCTTTTCAATTTCAATTCCATCCTGGTCAAGCACAACAAGTGCTAAATCATCCTTATTTACAGATCCCCTGTAATCCAATAGTTCAGTCAGCTGGCTGAAGGCAGTTGTAG
>JAIOSQ010000292.1 GCA_021107535.1 Bacteroidales bacterium
ACCTTGGCATAGGATCTGAGGCAGTTTTTTCCTGTATTGGTGATCGTTCGACTTCGCTCACGATGACAATTCAATTTTACCTATTAATTACTGTTCTCGGCTCCGCTCGAACTTAAGTGTGACATTTTTTGATTTTTGGTATTAATAAGTGTGGGCTTATATTACGTTTATTTATTGGAATGCTGCGACGGATCATTTTATACAGGTGTTACAAATGACCTTACAAGAAGAATGGCTGAACATCAGCAAGGATCTGATAAAGGATGCCATACATATAGCCGACGTCCTGTTACACTCAAACATTATCTGACGTTCGAATATATCAATGATGCCATTTTTGTAGAGAAGAAACTAAAAAAATGGTCGAGAGCGAAAAAGGTGGCTTACTTTACAAAAGATTGGAAAACCCTACATGAAAAGTCAAAATGTATGAATGCCACCTCGCACAAATTAAGGTCGAGCGAAGACGAGACCTTTTAGTCTGACAAAACATATGTTGTCATCGTGAGCGAAGCCGAACGATGATCTTTCTATGAAATACCCCCTTGTCATCGTGAGCGAAGCCGAACGATAGCAAGATGTTGTGCAAACCGCCGGAAAGTGCAGTTAACATTTCCTGAAGACAACCGCATAGGGTCCTTCCACCGTGTCGTTGCGCTCCACGGTGTTAGGATAACAACTTTTACTTCCATGTTCTTATTCCTTGTTCCTTGTTCTTTATTCATTACTGCTTCACCATCTTCACAACCGCCACTCCTTCCTCACTCCTCAACACAGCATAATACAAGCCATCAGGAAGCCGATCAACTGTCCATGTGAAGGTGTGCTTACCCACAGACATCATGCGATCCTCAGCGGAATAAACCGCCTCACCGATCGCATTGTATATGGTAAGCTGAACATGGGAGGGTTCGGTCAGTTCGTATTCGATGGTTGTGGAGGTGGTGAAGGGATTGGGATAAGCCTGAAAAATATTCTTAACTATTTCCGAGTCAGCTATAGAAGTAACAAGGTTACAGGGATACCCTACATATGGATAAACAGTGTACCCATTACGCTTAAAACACAGCAGTACTGATCCTGATTCAAAGGGAGGAGTAAGATTACCGAATAACCCAAATGTTGATCCTATACCCTCAATCAATTCAACAAAATCGTTAAATCCATTTGTGGTATCAGAAACATAATATCTTTTATGAAATTTATCTTCAATGAGGATTGAATCTATGCTACTCACTACATTCACCCCTCCCCATGTATTATAATACGCATATGTTTGAGGGAGAACTTGCCCAACGCTTAAATTGAAATCATAGAACAGAGTATCCTCATTACTCCCCTCAGGAAGTAGATAGACTTTCCTGTTTGCTGAATCGTTCCTGATTGCACCTGCATAGTAATTAAACGTCCATATTATCTGAGATGTACAAAAACCCCATTGATCTTCAGCATACTCAACACCAATCCTTCTCAATGCAGAATAAGTGTATCCATTTACAAGTGTATCACCTGTAATTAAAACATGTGAATCGGTACAATAACTACTCTGATAGCCCCCTGTACTTTCTCTCCATAAAGCATTTCCCATGGGAAATAGTTGATAGCTTTGTGGATACGCTAAGTACCCTAAAAGGGTAACTGCAAGTAGGGCTATGATTTTCTTCATATAACTACTCATTGTTTAATCATTTTTACTACCATCACCCCTTCATCACTTCTCAACACAGCATAATACAGCCCCTCAGGAAGCTGATCAGCACTCCATATGAAGCTATGCTTACCTACGGTCATAGGGCGATCCTCAGCCCTGTATACCTGCTCTCCGATCGCATTGTAGATCGTTAGTTGGACATGGGAGTGTTCGATCAGTTCATACTCTATGGTTGTGGTGGTTGTGAAGGGGTTGGGGTAGATCGATATAAAAGGTTCTGATCGCTGCTTAGGGATGCTGACTGTACATGCTTCTTCTACTTCAGCTTGGCTGTCACAACCAGGAGCATTATCATGTATTTCCACTGTCCCGTGGGGAGAAGCAAGATAATCGCATATACTTTTAACTTCACATGTGGAAAGTAAATAGTTTGATTTGATATAGAGACTGTCAATGCTCGATGCTGCAATGCTATCTATTCCACTTAAACTTGGCAGAACTTCATTTGCAGCAATGTATAGGTATCCGCCAATGGAGTCAACATTATTTAAAGCTTCCAAACTTATGAGTGATTCATTATTGGCAAGAAAAAGGATTCCACCTATAAAGGTTACATTCTCTAATCCTTTCAAATCCTGTAAGAAATTTGTTCCTGAAAATCTAAAATCACCTCCAATGAATTCCAAGTTGTCTATGCCATATAAACTATCAAGTTTTTCATTCCCGCCAATCACAAGATCACCATCAATAGAAGTTACATTTATTAAAGCTGCTATGCTCCTTAAGAAATGATTACTACTAATATACAGATGACCATTGAAATGAGTCATGCTTTCCAATCCTGTTAAACTAAGTAAAGAAAGATTGTCATTTATGTTTACGTTTCCTCCTACATACTTTAGGTTATTTAAACCATTTAAATCTGTAAGATATGGATTACCGTTTAAGAAGCCCCCAATATCCATAAATCCATATATAGTATCTACCCCTTCAAGTCCAGTTAGACTTGTAAGGGTCGTGCCTGCAATGCGTAGACTACCAATGGAAGTCAAACTGTCAATCCCAGAGAGGTTCATCATGTTATTATTGTAACCTATATTAAACCATCCTCCTATTACTTTAAGTCCTTCTAATCCAGACAAATTAGTCAATGTGTTGCCTCCTATTAAAAAATGCTCGCCAATAGTATCAATTTCTTCCAGCCCCCCAAGGTTGAACAATGAATCGCATCCATTAATCCACACACTTCCATTGACCTTTTTTAATTCACTTAACCCATAAAGGTTATAAATACCATTTCCCGATATCGTTACATCTCCTTCAATCTCAGTGCATCCTGAGTAGTTTATCGGAAAGCTATCGATCTGCGCCTGTGTTGTAAAGGTGATCCCTTCAGGGAGACAAGACTGAGCAGATGCTGTTTGAGGCATCAGCAATCCCATAAGGAGGTATAAGAAAAGCCCCTTCAATGCCCATTTTATCTGCCGTTGACAGTAAGTTTTATGTTGCATTATTGTGTCCTTAAGCGTGTATCGTAATCCCCTATACGGCTAAGATACGAATAAGTGCCATAAGATCCAACATGATTCAGTATTGATTTGCTAATTCATCTCCTGTAGGTAGCCATAGAACACCTCATCAAACACCTTAGCATACGATCTGAGGCAGTTTTCTCCTTTAGGAGGTGATGTTCGATGGAGATGGAGGGAGAAGATAGAAGATTGAAGATAGAAGATTGTAGAAGTGGATAGAAGATTGTAGATTGAAGAAGTGGGCATAAAAAAAACCGCAAAATTGCGGTTTTTTTTGTGCCCAAGAAAGGACTCGAACCTTCACGTCCATACAGACACTAGTCCCTGAAACTAGCGCGTCTACCAATTCCGCCACTTGGGCCAATAAAGAGTTTTAAATTTTGAGTTTTGAGTTTTTAATTAATTCAAAACTTAAAACTCAAAACTCAAAACTTTAATAGTGCCCAGAACAAGAATCGAACTTGCACACCCTTGCGAGTACATGGCCCTCAACCATGCGCGTCTACCATTTCCGCCATCTGGGCTAATTAATGGGGGTGCAAAGATAAATATTTTTTCATTTTAAAAAAGAAAATTGTTGTTCTTTTGAGACTTTTAGACGGCTTGGGTAAAAGAAGACAGAAGTCAGAAGACAGAAGGGAACACCTAACACCTAACACCCAACACCCAACACTCAGCACCCAAAACTTCAAAAAGCTTTGTTCTTGAAAATTAAGTCTCAATGAATTACCTTTGCCGGCAACAAACAAAGCAAAACAAAATGTTTACATCATCCGACCTGAAACAGTTTGAAGACAAGAACATCTCCACGGGGAATATTGAAAAGCAGATCGAAAATTTCCGCAAGGGTTTCCCCTTCATCAAGCTGGCTGCTGCAGCTACACCCGCTCATGGGATCAGCGTGTTAAATAATGAACAGCTTGCTAAGATGACAGAAGCTTTTGAAAAAAAGGCCAAAGATTATTCCATTACGAAAATGGTCCCTGCTTCAGGTGCAGCAAGCCGGATGTTCAAAAACCTTTTCGCTTATATAGAAAGTGAACAGGAGCAAGCAGATCAGGAGGTCAAACAGTTTATTGAAAAAATTGAGGATTTTGCTTTCTATACTGCATTAAAAAATAAGCTTGCGGATGATGATTATGATATTGTTCAATTGATCAAATCAGGGGATCATAAGACCGTGATCCGCTACCTGCTCACTGAGGATGGCCTGAACTATGCATCCATGCCCAAAGGATTGCTATTGTTCCATAATTACCCCAAAGGGCCGAGAACACCACTGGAAGAGCATATGATGGAAGGTGTTGAATACAGCCGGGACATCAGGGATACCGTTCACCTCCACTTTACGGTATCTCCCGAACATAAAGAAAAATTCATTACCAAAGCTTCTGAGGCTGCTCCGGAATTTCAGGAGGAAAAGAAATGCAATTTCAATATTACATATTCCGTCCAGAAGCCCTCAACAGATACCATTGCCGTTGACATGAACAATGAGCCTTTCCGGAATCCGGATGGGTCCATACTGTTCAGGCCGGGCGGACACGGGGCACTGATCGAAAACCTGAACGACCTGGATGCCGACATTGCTTTCATAAAGAATATCGATAACCTTGTCCCGGATAAACTGAGACAAGCCACCTATACCTATAAAAAGGTATTGGGAGGCTTGCTGATCCGCTTGATGGAGAAATCATTCACTTATCTTTCAATGATCAAAATGCAGGAAGCGAAGGAAGAAATTATTGAAGAAGCAATCGCCTTTGCGCAAAATGAACTCAACATTCACCTTGCTGATGACATTCACGACTTTCCGCTTGAAGATAAAATGATGCTCATCGCTGAGAAACTGAATCGGCCGATCCGTATTTGCGGCATGGTCAGGAATGAAGGCGAGCCGGGTGGAGGGCCCTTCCGGGTACTTGACAGCTCCGGAAACATTTCCCTTCAGATCGTTGAATCTTCACAAATCGACATGGAAGATGAAACGCAGAAAGCGATCATCAGTCAGGCCACACATTTTAACCCGGTCGACCTGGTTTGCAATCTAAAAGACTATAAGGGTGAAAAATTTGATCTAAGAAAATTCATTGATCCCCAAACGGGTTTCATCTCTATCAAATCCAAAGATGGAAAAGAACTGAAGGCTCAGGAACTTCCGGGATTGTGGAATGGCGCTATGGCCAGGTGGATCACCATCTTCGTAGAAGTACCCATAGAAACCTTCAACCCGGTAAAAACGGTGAATGACCTGCTGAGGCCACAGCATCAGTAAGAATGGTGTATAAGGTACAAGGTATTACGTACAAGGTATTACGAGTTTGTAGTGCTAAATAGAATGATTCGTAATACCTAATACGTTGTACCTAATACGTTGTACCTGCTACCTAATACGTAATACCAAATTAACATGACGAAAGGAATTTTTGCTCAGATGCCTTAAAAGATAATTGATGAATATATTTCTTAATTTAGCCATATCAAGCCTCTGCCACACCTAATGCACAAGCATATGGCCAAGACCAAGAAAAAACTGCCCATCTCCGTTCTCTATGTTGAGGATAAAGCCTCCATACGCAAAGTTTATTCCACTATCCTGAAAACCATTGTTGAAGACCTTCATGTTGCTGAAAATGGCAAAACAGGCCTGAAGGTATTCGACAAGATCAAACCTGAGCTGGTCATTACCGACCTCAATATGCCCGAAATGAACGGTTTAGAGATGATCCGTGAGATAAGAAAGCAGAATAATGACACCCGGATCATCATCCTGACCGCTCATGATGCCAAAGAAAACTTTCTAAAGGCCATTGAGCACAAGGTGAGGGCTTATCTTATAAAACCCGTGGAGCATGAAAACCTGGAAAAGCACATAAGGGAGTTGGGAAGGGAAATTTTGTTCGAAAAAAGCATGGAGGAGCAATTGCTTCTCAGACGAGAAGCAGAGCAAGCTCTCCAGCGAAGTGATGACATCCTGAAGTCCGTAAACTATGCATCAGAGTTATTCTTTAAATATAATTATACCACACAGAGCATTGCGGATGTCCTCAAACGCCTTGGTGAAGCAACTGGTGTCAGCAGGGTGTATATATTTGAGAACTATGAGGACAACAAACAGCAAATCTTTACAAACCTGCTATTCGACTGGGTTTCCCCGAACATCGAAGATCATGGTAATGGCAGCCTCCTGAAAGAGATCTATTACAAGGAAAGCGGGTTTAACAGGTGGATTAAAACCCTGAGTCAGGGCAAACCCATCTACGGTGAAATCAAGAAATTTCCAAAATCTGAGAGAAAGCTATTGGGAGAACAGGGCCTGGTTTCCATTGTGATCATGCCCATTTTCGTTAACAATACCTGGTGGGGGTTTATTGGCCTGGATGAGTGTTGTACGCCACGCGAGTGGACAGATGCAGAGCTAAGCGCATTGGGCACTGCAGCCGATATCATTGGGGCTGCCATTCACCGTAAACGGGTGGATGTTGAATTACTGAAACTCAACAACGAACTGGAAAGCCGTATTAATGAACGAACTACGGATCTTATCAAGGAGATCTCAGACAGAAAAAATATTGAATCTCTTCTTCGCGAGAGCGAGGAAAAA
The DNA here is from genome assembly GCA_021107535.1 of Bacteroidales bacterium. Lineage (GTDB taxonomy): Bacteria > Bacteroidota > Bacteroidia > Bacteroidales > B18-G4 > B18-G4. Next base: position 6,788 of record JAIOSQ010000292.1, read on the forward strand.
TACCGGCAGATCTTTGAAAATGCAAATGACGGGATCATGCTCACAGTAGATGGCATAGTGCGCTTTATCAATCCCATGATCTATGAAATGAC
>JAIOSQ010000327.1 GCA_021107535.1 Bacteroidales bacterium
GAATCTCAAGGTTTTTTTGAATATCCTGTTGAACTTTTGGGGTCGCTGTAGCTGTCAGGGCCATTACAGGAACTTTTTGCCCAATAGTGTTGATAATTGGGCGAAGCCTTCTGTATTCAGGCCTGAAATCATGTCCCCATTCCGAAATACAATGGGCTTCATCAATGGCGTAAAAAGAAATCTTGATACTCTTCAGAAATTCAATATTTTCTTCCTTGGTAAGTGACTCAGGAGCCACATACAATAGCTTGGTCTTTTTGTTTGTAAGATCGGACCTAACCTGGGTCAACTCAGCTTTTGAAAGAGATGAGTTCATCACATGGGCAATGCCCTCTTCCGCACCGAAATTTCTGATGGTATCTACCTGGTTCTTCATCAGGGCGATCAATGGTGATACAATGATGGCAGTTCCGTCTTTTGTAAGCGCAGGCAACTGGTAGCACATAGATTTGCCCCCGCCCGTAGGCATGATAACGAAAGTATCTTTTCCTTCAAGAACATTTTCTATTATGACTTCCTGATTTCCTTTAAAGTTACCAAAACCAAAGATCTTCTTCAATAATCCGCGCAAGGAGTGTTTCATTGACTCAGCCATATTCCTCAAAACTTAAAAATCAATATCTTTGTTGGGTCAGGGTGAAAAAATTATCAGGAATAATTAACGTTATAATTAAGTTATTAATAATTATCAAGGTTGATTAGTATTATAATTATTTTCCCGTTGTAACAAATATAAGCATAAAAGCTATGTTTTAAAACAAAAAAATATAAAAAAGTGTTAATAAAATCGCAAAAAGAGATCAGGGAGATTGCACTTTCTACTATTGAGCTGGAGATGACGGCTGTTTCCGGTCTCAGGGAGTCAATAAATGATGATTTTTCAGAGTGTGTAATTAAGATCATCAACTCCTCAGGAAGGGTGATCATTACAGGTATTGGTAAGAGTGCCAATATTGCCAACAAGATCGTGTCCACCCTTAATTCAACAGGTACACCGGCAGTATTTATGCATGCAGCAGATGCTGTACACGGCGACCTGGGGATCATCCGTGAAGATGATATTGTCATTTGTTTGTCGAAGAGTGGTGAAACTCCAGAGATAAAAGTGCTGGTACCTCTTCTGAAGAGTAGAAATAATCTTCTGATTGCAATGGTTGGCAATATAAACTCATATCTTGCCAAACAGGCTGATTATATTCTGGATACGACGGTTGACAAAGAAGCCTGTCCGAATAACATGGTCCCAACCGCCAGCACAACAGCACAACTGGTGTTGGGCGATGCCCTGTCCATGGCCCTATTGTCCTGCAGGGGATTTACTGCAGAAGATTTTGCACGCTTTCACCCGGGTGGATCACTGGGTAAAAGAATGTACCTGAAGGTGTCGGATCTGTATATTCACAATGAGAAGCCAATGGTAATGCCCGGCGATGATATCAAAACCGTGATCATGGAGATTTCATCAAAAAGACTGGGTGCTGCAGCCGTCATCGAGCGGGATAAGCTGATCGGCATTATCACCGATGGTGATCTGCGGAGGATGCTGGAGTTTGGAACCAGCATCGAAAAGTTGACAGCGATCGATATTATGACCGCAGGGCCCAGGACAGTCGATGAAAATGAACTGGTTGTGAATGCTCTGGAACTGATGAGACAGAATAAAATAACTCAGCTTCCCGTTCTTAAGAATGGAATTTTTGCCGGGATTGTGCATATGCACGATATCGTAAAGGAAGGTATCATCTGATATTAAAATTAGCCAATGAGTAAACGTGTCGAAAAATATAATGAGTACAGGCAGATGATGAATGAGCGCCTGTTGTCTGCATGGACCATAATCATCCCACACACTCGCAAAGCCCTCGAATTTTGGGATGATCTGCAGTCAGCTTGAATGTGTGATATATTAACAGAATTAAGCTACAAAACATCATCCGGCAGAGTATCCATGATATGAAATTAATTTTACAAGTGCGAATTCCATTGTCCCTGTTGATTGTCTGGGTTTTATTGACCCTGCCTGCTTATGGCCAGATAACCAAGATCATGGGAACGATAACGAATTCCTCTACCGCTGAACCCATTCCCTTTGTGAATATTTACTTTCCGGGTACGACCATTGGAGCAACCTCCGATTTTGAAGGCCATTATGCCATTGAGACCTATACACCCGGAGATTCTCTCACTGCATCATATGTAGGTTATATATCAAGATCTTTTCAAATAACACACGGTATTTTTCAGAGGGTCGATTTCACACTGGATCCGGATAATATACTGCTTGAGGAAGTTGTGGTACTGCCAGGGGAAAATCCAGCGGAAGTTCTACTCAGGAAAGTGATTGAGAATAAAGAGATCAATAACAAGAAAGAGTATGATGCATTCGAATATGAAGTGTATACCAAAGTGCAGTTTGATGCAAACAATATTTCTGAAAGGCTGCAGGAAAGAAGATTGATCAGGCCGTTCAAGTTTATCTTTAATTACATGGATACCTCCACAGTGAACGGCAAAGCTTATTTACCTGTTTTTCTCTCGGAAACTATGTCGGATATGTATTACCGTAAAAGTCCGAGGGAGAACATCGAGATTATTAAGGCTTCCAAACTTTCGGGAGTGGACAATGAGAGTATTACGCAGTTCTTAGGTGACCTGAATGCCAATGTGAATATTTATGACAATTATATTACTCTTTTTCAGAAAAACTTTGTGTCACCGATAGCAAATTTTGGCCTTTCCTATTACAGGTACTACCTGGTCGACAGCATGTACATTGACAATCAATGGTGTTACCACCTGATGTTTAAGCCTCGCAGGAAGCAGGAACTTACATTTTCTGGCACTTTCTGGATTCATGACACCACCTTTGCAGTAAAAAAGGTGGAAATGGAACTTGCCCGTGATGTGAACCTTAATTTTGTGAGTGCAGGAGTTGTAAGGCAGGAATACAGCCTGATTGACGATAAATACTGGATCCTTACAAAAGATTACCTGATGGGAGATTTTAATTTTACAAGGAAAGCAAAAACCATTGGTGTTTTCGGCCACAGATCTACTTCCTCCAGGAACTTTGTGTTCAATCAACCCAGAGATGATAAGTTTTATAAAACACCGGTCAACGTGATCGTTGAAGATGATGCCAATGAAAAAGACGATGCCTACTGGGGAATTACTCGTCACGACAGCCTTACTGCAAGAGAAATTGGTATCTATGAAATGATCGATTCAATCAAGAGCATTCCGATTTTCGATACTTATGTGGATATGGGCTATATGCTGGTCAGTGGCTATTATGTCTGGGGAAATTTTGAGCTGGGACCTTATTATAAACTGCTGAGCTTTAATGCGATCGAAGGAGCCCGTTTCAGGTTAGGTGGCCAGACAAGCAATAAGTTCAGTAATAAGCTAATGCTTGACGGCCATATAGCATACGGCACATTGGACTATCGTTTTAAATATGGCCTGGGCTTTTTGTATATGTTTGACAAGAACCCGAGGAGAGCCCTGAGCGCATCTTACTTCTATGATATGGTTCAGCTTGGCCAAAGCCAGGACGCCTTCAGCCAGGAAAACTTTTTTGCAGTCTTTTTCAGGAGAAACCCGGCCAATAAATTATCCATGCTTGAACAATATGAAACATCCTATGAGCATGAATGGATTACCGGATTTTCAAACACTTTTACTTTTTCTCACCGAAAACTATTCCCTGTCGGTAATTCACTATTCGTTGTACATCCGGAAGAAGGAGAAACAATAATTGAGGATAATATCATCTCTGCAGAAATTGCTGTCAAAACACGCTGGGCATATAAGGAAAGATATATACTGGGTGATTTTACACGCATAACCATTGGCACAAAGTACCCCATTTTTGAGTTACAGTATGCTTACGGGATCCCCGACATTTTTGGTAGTGAATATGAATACCACCGGCTGCAGTTTCAGATGAAACAGTGGTTTAACGTTTTATCAATAGGATGGTCGAAATATATCCTGGAAGCAGGAAAGATCTGGGGCATACTTCCATATCCGCTGCTGAAATTGCAGCCTGCCAATGAAACTTTTCTTTTTGATGAGTATGCCTATAACCTCATGAACTACTATGAATTTATCAATGACCAGTATGTCAGCCTTTATTTTACCCATCATTTTGATGGTTTCTTTCTTAATCACATCCCGCTGATGAGAAAACTAAAGTGGAGGGGTGTCATACACGGAAGAGTACTCCTGGGAACTTTATCTGAGGAAAATAAACAATATTCTGAGTTTCCCGGCATACAGGTAGACATGACTTCTCCATATTATGAGGCTGGTGTAGGAGTGGAAAATATATTTAAGTTTTTTAGGGTGGATGCTATCTGGCGATTAAGTTATCGCGATACGCAAAAACCCAGAAATTTCGGAGTGTTTATATCCGCAGCAATATCTTTTTAATTATTTTTGATGTGAATATGAAGTTAAGAACTGAAAACCTTGTAAAAAAATATGGCAAAAGGACAGTTGTCCGGGATGTTTCCTTTCATGTGGAGCAAGGTGAGATTGTTGGACTGCTGGGCCCAAATGGTGCAGGTAAGACCACTTCCTTTTACATGATCGTTGGCCTGATCAAGCCACATTCAGGCAAAGTTTTTCTCGATAAGACAGATATCACTGACTATCCCATGTACAAAAGAGCTCAGACAGGGATTGGCTATCTGGCACAGGAAGCATCCGTATTCAGGAAATTGAGTGTTGAGGATAACATCCGGGCTGTGCTTCAGTTTACAAAACTCTCAAAAACCGGACAGAAAGAACGCCTTGAAGCCCTCCTCGAAGAATTTGGTCTTCAACAGGTACGCAAAAGCTACGGCATTCAACTCTCGGGAGGTGAAAGAAGGAGAACGGAAATAGCCAGGGCCTTGGCTGTTGACCCTCACTTTATCCTGCTGGATGAACCTTTTGCCGGTGTGGACCCCATTGCCGTGGAAGATATTCAAACCATTGTTTCTAAACTGGTCGAAAAAAATATCGGTGTGCTGATCACTGACCATAATGTCCATGAAACCCTCAGCATCACTGACCGGGCCTACTTATTGTTCGAAGGAAGTATCCTGAGAGCAGGTACTTCACAGGAACTCGCCGATGATGAACATGTGCGTAAAGTCTACCTCGGGGAGAATTTTGAACTGAGAAGGTAAGAAGTAGGAAGTGCCGAGTGCTTGGTTTCTAGTGTCTTGACCAATCCCAATGAATATCTGCTTCGGGTATTTTTCGATCATCCTTACTTCCGTTAAGCGGTTGCCGAATTGACATTCCTACTTACAGGCCAGGTAATATTGATTATAAGCACGGTAAAAATAGTTTCTCCGCTCTTCATTATTGCAATAGGCATCAATTTCCTGACTAAGGGCTGTAATTTTATCATCCATAGCGGTAATGCTTTCTTTCATGTCGTTTTCAGCTACATTACTCAATGCCTGTGATGCCGATTTGTCAAGTTTTTCCATTTTGCAGGCCATATGTGCCTTGCTTTTTGCATAATCATTTAGTTTCTGCATTTCATCAGCAGAAAGGCCTGATCTGTCGCTTCGTTCCTGGATATTTTGCTGAGCTATTTGCAGTTTTTGAACCTGTGCCGGGTTCTCAGTAGTTGTTTCTGTAGTGGTGGAGCAGGATGTTAGTCCGAAACCAAGCAATATGATAAATATGATAAGAAATCCGGTAGTTTTCATGTTATGATTGTTTACACCTTATAACTCTGCTGTGAGCTGATTTATTTTCTTTTATGATGTAAAAATACTAAAATCTTATTGAACAAAAAGGTTTGATCTGTCGTATTGGATTTGAATCCCGCTTACTGATACTTTTCAACGATCTCAATCAATTCAGGAAGATCCATTCCTAAATCCTTAAGGTGCGAAATTTTGGGAACACCGTCTTTAGTCCATCCCCTGCGCTGGTATACGGCATCAAGCAGCAATTCATATTGCTCTTCCCGGTATTTACGCAGAATAGCATTTTTCTCAGCAGTGCTTTTACCTTCCGGATCTATTCCGATCAGTTCTTTCATTTGTTTGTCATAACGTTCTTCCCTTGATTCGTACTCCTCGTTAGTAACCGGTCCGGCAGCGCGATAGGGTTGGGCATCATTTGCCCTCATTCCATACCCTCTTCTCAGGTTAAATATCCTCTGGAAGTTGTATACACGCTCCGATTGGTTTATCATCTCTTCCTTGCTGAAGGGCTTATCTGTGACAGCCGTATAGATGGTAACATAGTTATCAACATGCTCCGGCACTTTTGCAGGTTCATCAGTTTCAGCATTATTCTCAGGCTCCACATCATTCCATGGAAGCTTGCAAAGGCCAACCAGCCCGAACCAGGTGCGGAACATGGGGAAATAATGTAATGCTTCTGCTTTATCCTCGAATGTAGGGATCTGGTTATTTACCATATCCATGAATATCAGCCAGGCTTCATCATGTTGCGGGCCTTTGTTGGTCATGGCAAAGCCACCTTGCTGAGCCAGCGATTCTTTTGAAACGTACTCTGAGTACTCCAGGCCTTTGTTTTCCATTCCGATATCCTGCAGAAAATCAGGATCACCCCAGCCTCTTTCAATGAATATCTCTTTCATTTTGCGCGTTGCCTGTCCGGCAATCAGTCCGAACCCTTCACCTTTTGCCAGCAGGTGCAAGAGTTCCATGGCTGAATCGGCATTTCCGAAATTCAATTTCAGGCCTCCGGTACGCTCTTCATTCAATATGCCATTCTCATAACATTCCATAACAAATGCCAGCAGTGTACCCCAGGTGATGGTGCAAATGCCATAAGTATCGCAGTAGAAGTTGGCTTCAATAATATAATCAGGGTTGAAAATACCACAATTTGAGC
>JAIOSQ010000055.1 GCA_021107535.1 Bacteroidales bacterium
CAGGCGACTGCTCGGATAAGAAGCTATTATGTTAACATAGCTTGGGGTAGTGGGAAGGTGTGCGGATGGTTAAAAAAGAAGGTTCCACTGGCCTATGTAGAAAGCCCCCCCTGGGGGAAGACAAGTATAGGTTTGCATAAAAGGAGGTAATAGGTTGGCTCAGGCTTATATATTATTTTTTAATAGTCAAATAGTCTAATCCCGCAAGCAACGCACAAAGAGACCGAAGTCGTACTTGTCGCCATCGTTCCGGCTTACTCCCGGGTAGCCGCAATAGAGGGTACGGTACCACGCGCCGTAAATGCACTCCGTCGACGTCCACCAGAAACCGCAAAAGCCAATGTTCCAGAAGAAACCAGCGGAGTTGCGGGAGCCACCCGGAAGACCTGAAAAGCCAAACAGGTTGGTGCCGTTACCATTATTGTTCCAGCCACTGGTGGCTTTCAGGTTCGTCCCGGCATCATAGCCACGAGGATTATAATTATCCCATACCGGATCACCGATCCCGTACTGGCTGTCCACGGCCCCTTCAAGCACCTTCCACTCTTCATCCGTGGGCAGGTGCCAGCCCGGCGGGCAAATACCCCGCCTGCCCTGCTGGGTGATGTATTGCATCATCTCATTCCATTGGTAAAGACCGCCGTATTTCATGCAACTGTCGGGTTCGTTTTCGTAACAGTATTTTTCAATTATACTGTCATTGCTCATCCATTGACCTCCTGGAATCATTATCCCCACGTTCAGGTTCTCCTTCAGCCAGCCCTGGCTGAAAATCTGAATGGTATTGTAAACCTGTCCTTCATACTCCACTGTGGGTGTTCCGGGGCAGGGGATGTTAGTGGCGAACTGGAAGGTGTAAGTTTCACTTACTTCTGGGGCATCCAATATACCGGATTGGAGAGTGTCTGTGTACCCGATAAAAAGCAGTGTATCACCGAAACTGAAAGTAAAGTTTTGCAAAATCTGATCTTTATCTTGCAAGTGTATTGAAGCCCTTTGGCCAACATAATAACAAGTCGCTATACCTGGCGAGGCTGAAATAGTACTGAGAATACGAATACTACTGTTTCCTTCTTTGTGGGAAGCGGCGAAAATGGAAATGCCTGTAATCGAAGGTACATATTTAAAGGAATGAAATCCTTTATCGAGGGGATATTCAGACCTATAAATTACTCGTCCTGCAACATCAGTAATCAAAATACTTACCATATCCTTTTCAGGCACGTACATGCCAACTGTTGTATTGTCCACAACCGGGTTGGGATAGTTCTGGAATACATGGAATGCACTTTCCTTGCCCCAAGGCTCATCAATGCCTACTATATATAAGCTTAGAATTGTATCTGGCCAGTAAAGGACTGTGTCGCCTCCCTGCGTTCGGTTCATGACCTTGATGCTGTCAAGTTGAACATAAGATTCATTATCGATTGCTGTAAAAGTCAGGTCAATGGTTTGGCCTGATGCAATTAACAGTGATGCAAATAATACACTAACAATTATAGATTTTTTCATAGCTCTACTCTTTAAAGGTTAGGCTTTTGATTAAGCAGAGCATTTGGCAGAAAAGATCCCCGTTTGGTGGTGTAAAGATACTAAATCACAAGGCCATAAGCAAGAGTCATAATTATGGATTATGGATTATGAATTATGGATGAGTTCAAATTAACTTCATCATTCTTATTCTTATTCTTATTCTTATTCCTTGTTCGTGATTCTCTATTCATAATGGCCTTATCGGACACCAAGCCGCAGGCGACTGCTCGGATAAGAAGCTATTATGTTAACATAGCTTGGGTTATAGGTAGGTGTGTGGAGGATTAAAAAAGAAGGTTCCAATGGCTATCAGAAAACCATGCCCCCCTGGGGGAATTCGATGCTCGAAGTCGGAAAAAGGTATGGATGGGTTAAGGGAGGCAAAAATAGACTAATCCTTAACACATCGAACTGAAAAAGCAATTTCTAGGTTATATGTAGCACGCTTTGCGTTATCATCTGCGTATGCGAAGTGACGATATACTGGGCCATAAGTATTAAGATAAGTAGAGGACCAAAATAGACCGTGCTTACCGGGTACACTCATATAGACTAGGTCATTATCTGCTCCAGGCAGTGCTCTAAAGCCAAAAGAATCATTTCCGTTCCCATTTTGTTGCCAATACACTCCTGCTTTTAAATTAATACCAACATCAGATCCTCGCCATGACCCATTACTATACCATAAATCATCTCCTATCAAGTACTCACTATCTGTCGCCCCTTCTAATATGACCCATTCTTCATCTGTGGGGATATGCCATCCAGGCGGACAAATGCCTTGAGCACCTTGTGGCGTTGTATACTCCATCATTTCGGACCATTGATACAATCCGCCATATTTAGCACAGGTATCTTCAGAACCTTGGCAGCAATATTTTTCAATTATGCCATTATCTTCTGAGTTTTGTTCATTATCAATCATAACACCAACGTTTAAGTTTTCTTTTAGCCAGCACTGACTAAGAATCTGAACGGTATTGTATACCTGGCCTTCATACGTTATAGTGGAGATTCCGGGGCATGGGATATTATATGCAAATTGAAAGACGTAATCTTGGTTACTTGATCCCGGATTATCAACAATGCCGGATTCTCTGATTACACCACTTGACATTGGTTGAGATTTATTTATTATTGGTTCATATTCATAACTTCCAATATAATCCAGCGAACAATAATTATTTGGATGATTGTTTTCTACCAATATTTTAATGCTTTGAATATTGTTTTTATAAATAGCTGTGAATAAATAGAATTTCTCCTTGCCCGGGTAAAAGCTGAAAACATTTAATCCTTTTTCCAAACCATGAACAAAATCGTAAATTAACCTGCCTTGTAAATCATGTATTAGGATCCTTGCTTGACCCTTTTCCGGTAAGTACATAGAGATTGCACTTTGCTCCTTAACCGGGTTTGGATAATTTTGAAGCAATTCAAACCTTGCCTCGTCAGTTTTGGTGTCGTATATACCTACCGGAGAAAAAGTAGCATATCCAACAAAAAGAAGATCATTATTTGTGGGACTCATTGAATAAATTGTGTCCGGCCAGATCAGGGTGGTTTTATTCCCGGTTTCCAAATCCTTGATCATGATGCTATCCAACTGCACATGTGCAGTATTGTTGATAGCTGTATATGTTAAATCAATGTTTTGACCAGAGGCATTTATCATTATGCCGAACAGTACAAAATTCAAAAAGATTTGATTTTTCATAGTTTCAATTCAGGGTTAACTTACTGTCTGTATATTATCTCTATCCGGTTATGCTAAGTATCATTATTAGCACATCAAAAATAGAAATATTTTTCGAACCAACAGCGGTCTATGACATCCCCCTGTATTTCGCACGATATTGCCTGTATGGCACCCAGGTACCACCTGCAAGGAGAAAGTGCCTAATCAGGGCATACGTATATGCTGAAAAGGAGTCTCTTGGGGCCTGCTGGGATACATGCCCCCCTGGAAAGGTTTCAGTACTGAAGTGTCGATAAGGAAGGGATGGATTGAGGCAGGCATATGTTTAAGGATAGCGTAGAAGAGCAATTAAGGATTTCAAGGCATTTGATGGCTTTTTAAGAGCCGACTAAAATAATGGGGCAAAATTCAGCTTATTTAATTTATTACTCTTAAAGCTTTTTTAAACATTGGATGTATATAAAATTTTGTTTCCATTTTTATGTCAACTTGCTCAATTGCTGTATATGATTCATAAATGTATTCTAATTTTTTATCTGGAGATAATTTTATTCCAAGAAGACCAATTTCATATAATGTAACTAAAACAGGCATTAATAATTTATTACATTCAAATGTATTTCCAAATTCAGAAAATTTCTTTTGATATTCTGTTGTTAAAGTTATTACTTCATCATCAACTATCATTTGCAAGAAATATTCAGATGCCACGTCTTCTATTCCCGAACAAGTAAATCCATTGCTTTGTCCTTTTAAAAAACCATATAGGCAATGAAGATTACCATAATTTTCTAACCACTCATCATTTAATGCTCTTAATCTTTCATGAGAATATTCCTCATATGCTGCTTTTAAAATGTCTCTCGTAATTTTCGTTTTTCCATCAGCATATTTTATGCACTTATTAAAAAAATCAATAATATCTCGCGGACGTAAAAAGGAATTTTCAATTATAAAATCAAACCCACTAATTGATTTCTTAGAAGAATCAGGAAGTATATCATCAATGGTTGGACTATCGTTAGTATATGTACCTTTCATAAGTTCTCTTAATCTATAATTTATTAGTCGCTTTAGCTCTTCTTTTTCCCATCTTATATCTAAATACAAATGATTATATTTCTCTCGTTGTATTCCTCTAGCAATGTTTATCTTGAATATTTTTTTATGAATGTTTGTTCGTAGAGCAATAATTATTTTAACATTGGGGATTTTACTAAATTCTTTAATAGTTTCAATTAATGCTTTAATTAAGTCATAAACAATTGCATTAGACACCCATTCTTTATCTAAATCATCAATTACAATAAAATATTTCTTTTGTGTTTTGTTAAATATTTTTTCCTTCATTAAATCTATAATGTTCTTTATATGCTCTAATTGCGTTTCATTAATTACCTTTTGAGCTTTAGTGATTACTTCATATTTTATTCGTTTAGTATCTTTTTGTTCTGCTTCTACTTTACTTGATAGTTCGATAAGATCTTTAAGTTGGATATTACCACCTAATGAACCTAGAAAACGACTTTCTAATGATGTTTCTAATTCCCTTATTCGATATTCTGTATTTTCCCAAAATCTATCTCCCCACGTTTCAAGATATTCTATAGAATGCTTTTTGGATTTATCAGAAAATTGGCTTTTGAGCCATTCAAGAACACTTTTTGATTTTGAGATATTATTATCAAAATGAACCTTAATTAATTCAACAATAAAAACATGCTTCCAAAGCACTTTGTAAAAGAGATCTAATTTAACATCTAAATCTTTGAAATAGTTAATAATATTAGAATTACTCAAATGTCTTAAAGACATGCTTTCAGGTTCAATCCTGACAACATTTTTTTCTTTAGTTTCTAAATAGTTTATTAATGCCGATTTGCCTGTACCAGTTCTGCCCAAAATAATCGATTTAGGATCATTTATATTTTGTAGTATTGAGAGATCGTTTTTGTCCACAAAAGCAGAAATTAAGAATTTGTCATTTTCTGCATCAAGGCTCCCAATATCTACATTTCTTTTAAACTTGTATTGTATTTTCATTGTATATTTTAATTATATCCAAATTGCTAGGTGCACAACTTATATCATTTTAAATAAATGAATTAGGCTAATAAAAACATTTACTAGAATGTTCAATAAATGAGTAATTATTCGTTTGCTGGGTGTAAATTTAATAAAATTTGCAAACACTCTTACACAGGACGTACAATTACCCCTTTGCAGACACTCAGGTACCACCTGCTGGGAGTAAGTGCCTAATCAGGCCATACGTATATGCTGAAAAGGAGTCTCTTATGTTCTTGTGATATACTAAAAGTTATCTGATGCATTTTAAAGCAGCTCCAACGTCTTCAGGATAAAAATATATTACAACAATTCCTGGGGTTCCCTTTGCCATATCACTCAATTTTACATCAGTTCCAATAAGATTAACTTCTGAATACATATTTGCATCATCATAATAGTATGGTTTGTATGAATAGGCCTCGGATTTGTATGTTAGGTATTTAACATAAATATTGCTGAAAGTCCCAACACCACCCTCTTTAACTCCTATTCTGTATTTCCCATCACCCAAATTTTCCACCTGCAAATGATTAGGGGAATCCTTCCATTCATCCTTTGCTCCGTATGCGTAAACGGAGTACATGGTTTTCTTAAATGTATAAGTCTGAGCAATTGATAATACTGGCAAAAAGGAAGTGATGATAACAACCGCTATGATTTTTCTCATGACAAAAAGGATTTGCAAGTTAATAATAAAGAAAGACACGTATCTGGCAGAAACAAGATAGCGATTTTCGTGAACAGTCCCGTAAAGATAGGAAATCACAAGGCCATAATCAAGCACAGATCATAAGCCCATAGCACCCCCTTCGTTAAATCACTACATCGTGCAATCGCGCAATCGTGCAATATCCCTTACTAAGCCACCGGTCATCCCTCAGAATGAAGCGCAGCGGAATGACGAGGGATCTCCCGGCGGATTGCATTAGGCTGGCAAGGGAATTTTCCAGCAATGGTGCAGGACGATGGAGATTCCGCGTCGCTTTGCTCTGCGGAAAGACAAATCAGGGTATGAAAA
>JAIOSQ010000226.1 GCA_021107535.1 Bacteroidales bacterium
AGATATTATCAAAGTTTTTCCTGGCAATGTGCTTGGTCCCGCTTTTATCAGATCTGTTCTCGGGCCCATGCCCGGACTAAAACTGATGCCAAGCGGAGGTGTTGAGGCAACAAAAGAAAAGCTCAAAGCCTGGTTCGATGCTGGTGTGGTTTGCGTGGGAATAGGCTCAAAGCTGATAGATCAGGAAATGATCGACAAGCCTGAATTGCTTACAAAAAAGGTTAAAGAGGTCATTGAAATTATACGAAGCATGACCAATAAAAATGAATAGACACTACAAAATAGTACTGTTCCTTATTCTTGCAGCTTTACTTACCAATTGTAACAGCGGAGAGCAAAATAAAGTGCTGAAGCTAGCCCATGGCCTGGATATAAGCCATCCGGTACACAAGGGGATGGTTTACATGGCACAGCAACTGGAGAATAAGTCGGGCGGAAAGCTTATGATCAAAATATATCCGGGCGGCCAGCTTGGGGCAGAAAGACAATGTCTGGAATTATTGCAAATCGGGAGCCTCGACATGACAAAGGTTTCATCTGCCGTGATGGAGGGCTTTGCTCCAAAATACCGTGTGCTTGGGCTACCCTATATTTTCAGGGATAAGATGCATGTTTATAATGTGCTTGATGGGGAAATAGGTGACGAACTATTAAATGAAGGCAGTAAATACTGGCTTCACGGACTTTGTTTCTACGATGCCGGTGCCAGAAGTTTTTATACCATTGATAAGCCTATTCTTCATCCTGATGATTTAATTGGCATGAAAATAAGAGTGATGAAAAGCAATACTGCTGTAGAAATGGTAAGTGCCTTCGGAGGATCGCCAACGCCCATTTCCTGGGGCGAACTATATACATCCTTACAGCAAAATGTTGTGGATGGTGCAGAGAACAACCCGCCCAGTTTACATACATCACATCATTATGAGGTTTGTGGCCATTATGCACTTGATGAGCATACGGCCGTACCCGATGTACTTCTAGTGAGTACATATACATGGGATAAACTATCTGATCAGGAAAAGACATGGCTAACAGAAGCTGCCGAAGAATCAGTTGTTGAGCAACGCAAGCTCTGGGCAGAAGCAGAGAAAGAGGCATTCGTTGCTTTTCAAAAAGCCGGTGTGAAAATATACTATCCTGATAAGGCAGCCTTTGCTGAAAAAGTAGAAGGCTTATATAAAAAATATGAAATGGATGAAGACCTGGGAGATCTGATAAACAGAATTAGAAATTACAACTGATATGAATCACAGAAAACTTATTGATAAAATATTGGAAATATTTCTGATTTCTATTCTGAGTATCCTGGTGTTGGACGTCCTCTGGCAGGTAGCAAGCCGTTATTTGCTTGCCAATCCAAGCAAATTTACTGATGAAATTGCCGGGTTTTTGCTGATATGGGTTTCATTATTTGGAGCAGCTTATGTAAGCGGGAAAAATCAGCATCTGGCTATCAATATACTGGCGAATAAACTGCACGTGAAAAAAAAGAAAATTCTTCAAGTAGCTATTCATGCAATCATTGTTCTGTTTGCTGTTTTCGTCTTCCTGATTGGCGGCACCTGGCTGGTTTACACCAGGTTCCATCTGGGACAAATTTCACCTGCACTTGAATTGCCTTTGGGTTATGTATACCTGGTGCTTCCCCTTAGCGGTTTCTTTATCTTGTATTATTCTGTTGATAATACAATAAAAGAATTAAAAAACTACCCATAATAAAAGCTATGGAAATAGGTATAATAATTTTGGTTTTGAGCTTTTTGTTGCTGCTGGCAATGGGTGTGCCGGTATCGTATAGCCTTGGTGTTTCGGCTACTCTCACCCTATTGTTTAGCATAGGCCCGCTGGCAGCATTTACAACCATTGCTACACGCCTGGCATCCAGTTTAGACAGTTTTACACTCCTGGCGATCCCATTCTTTATTTTGGCCGGGCAACTGATGAATAAAGGGGGAATTGCAATCCGCCTGGTCGATTTTGCCAAGGTATTGGTGGGCAGGTTCCCGGGTGGACTGGCATTTGTGAATATTATGGCAAATATGCTTTTTGGAGCTATCTCAGGATCTTCGGTAGCATCGGCATCTGCAATAGGAAGTATTATGCACCCTCGCATGGTAAAAGAAGGATATGATGAGAATTTCTCTGCAGCCGTTAATATAACATCTGCATCAACAGGCCTGGTTATACCACCAAGTAATGTATTAATTGTTTATTCATTGGCTAGCGGTGGTGTTTCTATAGCGGCCCTGTTTATTGCAGGCTATATTCCCGGCATCCTGACTGGCTTATTTTTAATGGGTGTAGCTGCAACTATTGCTTACCGGAAAAATTATCCGCTTGCCGAAAAAACCGGATTAAAGAAGGGTATCATAAAGTTTCTCGACGCCATCCCCAGTTTGTTAATGCTGGTTTTGGTAATTGGTGGGATTATTGCCGGGATTTTTACAGCCACTGAAGCTTCAGCAATTGCCGTTTTATATGCCCTGATCCTGGCTGCAGTGTATAAGGAAATTAAAACAGCTGATTTACCGGGAATTTTACTTGATACAATCAGAACTACCTCTATTGTTATGCTGCTTGTAGGAACATCTATGGCCCTGTCGTGGGTGATGGCTTATGAAGACATCCCGCAAAGTATAAGTGCCAGCTTGCTTTCGCTGAGTGATAATCCTTTTGTTATTCTCATCCTGATTAACATGATCTTGCTTTTCGTGGGAATATTTATGGATATAACACCTGCCGTACTGATCTTTACACCCATCTTTTTACCTGTTGTTACTACTCAACTTGGGATGGATCCAATTCATTTCGGAATAGTATTGATCATGAATCTTTGTGTTGGTATTTGCACACCACCTGTTGGGAATGTGCTTTTTGTGGGGTGTAGTGTCGCCGGGCTGGGAATTGAAAAAGTGATCAGGCCCCTGATTCCTTTTTATATTGCCATGATAATTGCACTTTTACTGGTTACTTTTATTCCTGAATTAAGTTTATGGCTGCCCGAAATGTTTGATTTGTAAGATTTTAATTAATGAGCAGATTATTGACAAACATATTGATTGCTACTTTGCTTGGAATTCTCATGATCAGTTGCAAGCAGAAGGAAAAGAATCCAAATATTTTATTTATTGCCGTTGATGATTTAAGGCCTGAGTTAGGATGTTATGGGAATCCCGTAGTCATATCACCCAATCTGGATGAGCTTGCATCAGAGGGCCTCCTTTTTACAAATCATTTTGTTCAGGTCCCGACTTGTGGTGCATCTCGCCTTTGTTTATTATCCGGTATGCGGCCTTCCAAACCTTCCCATCTTTTAAACCAGGCAATCGAAGTCGAATTATCTGATAAGCCAGAAGGTGAGTTACCCGAATCATTTATCCATCAGTTAAAACGAAATGGCTACTATACAGTTGGAATAGGGAAAATAAGCCATTCGGCTGATGGCCTTATTTATGGTTATACTGACAAGACTTCAAGCAAGAGAGAATTGCCTTATAGCTGGGAGGAGCTGGTTTTTAATGCCGATAAATGGGGTACGGGATGGAATGCCTTTTTTGGCTATGCCGATGGTGAAAATCGCCAGAGCCTGAAAAAACAGGTTAAGCCTTATGAATCAGCTGAGGTTGATGACGAAGGATACGTAGATGGACTCACGGCAAACCTTGCCATTGCTAAGCTCCGTGAATTGAAAGATAAAGACAAGCCTTTTTTCCTTGGTGTAGGATTTTTTAAACCACACTTACCGTTTAATGCCCCCAAAAAGTATTGGGATCTTTATGAAACTGAAGATATTCCACTATCGGAAAGCCCGTTTATTCCCGACAGTGTAAACCTGGCAAGCCTGCATAACAGTGGTGAATTAAATGGTTATTATTTAACTGATGAAAAAATAAGCCTGTCCAATCCGGCATCTGATGAATATGCAAGAAAACTACGCCATGCCTATTATGCTTGTGTGAGCTATGTTGATGCACAAATAGGTAAGGTGTTGTCAGAATTAAAAAATCTTGGTCTGGAAAAAAATACCATCGTAGTAGTTTGGGGCGATCATGGCTGGCATCTCGGCGATCAACTCACCTGGGGAAAACACACGGTTTTTGATAAGGCCCTCAGAAGCACACTCATCGTAAAAACTCCTGATACTGATCAATCAGGTAAAACAGTTGAAACGCTTGTGGAAACGGTTGATATTTATCCCACACTTCTGCAACTCTGTAATGTTGAAAATCCTGTAAATAATGATGGGGAGAGCTTTACCTCTTTACTTCTAAATCCTGAAATTGAAAAAGACGAGGTGGCTTACAGTTATTTCAGAAAGGGGATTTCCGTCAGGACCAACCGCTACCGTTTAACTAAATATTTCAGAGATGAGATACCTGTTATTGAGCTATATGATTATCTTGAAGATCCTTTTGAAACAAAAAACCTGGCATCAGATAAACCGGCAATTGTAAAGGAGTTGATGCTGGTTTTGGAAAAAGGCAATACCGGACTTTTTAATTCTGAAAATTGAAACAAATGATTAAACAGCAATTATTCCTCATCCTTATTGCAGGACTTATTTTAAATGCCTGCACCAATTCCGGGAAACTGGAAAATCAGTATAATTCCCGGCTTACAAGCTACAAGCTCTGGTATCAACAGCCGGCAAAAATCTGGGATGAGGCACTGCCAGTTGGGAATGGCCGGCTGGGTGTAATGGTTTTTGGTGGTGTTTACAAGGAACGTATCCAGGTAAACGAAGAAAGCCTGTGGGCAGGCAAAAGATTCAACACCAATAACCCCAATGCTCTCCGTGATCTGCCCAGGATAAGGGAACTTATTTTCGAAGGGAGAATACAAGAAGCTTACGAGCTGGGAAACAAAAGTTTGCTGGGAACTCCTCCCCGATTTCGTTCCTATCAAACACTGGGTGATATTTATTTGACATCTGACAGTGTAGCTTCATTCACAGATTATAAACGGGAACTGCATTTAAATCCTGGCATATCACGCACGGTGTTTACCATCGATGGAATAACATTCACAAGGGAAGTATTTGCTTCTGCACCTGATAATATTCTTGTCATTCATATAACTGCCGATAAACCCGGTGCAATTAATACTACTATTGCTTTACAAAGGCAAAAGGATGCTGATGTAAAAGCAGAATTCAATCAACTGATACTGACAGGTCAGATTACTGATGACACAAATGATGTACAGGGGCCCGGTGGCGAACACATGAAGTTTGCAGCAAAATTGTTAGCTGTAAACAAAGGAGGGGAGCTCAGTGCTGACTCTTCAATACTTCTTGTTAAAAATGCTGATGAACTGTGCATTCTGTTCACTGCTGCAACAGATTATAGCCTTGATAAGCTCAATTTTGACAGGAATATTAAGCCGCTGATGATTTGTAATGAAATATTAAACAAAGCTGAGAACAAATCCATTGAACAAATAAAAGAAGCGCATATTAAAGAACACCAATCCGTTTTTAACAGGCTTGAAATTGATCTGGGTAAAAACCAACTTGCCGGATTACCTACTGATAAACGATTGGATTCAGTAATTAACGGAGGAAATGATCCCGCCCTGGTAGCATTATACTTTCAATACGGAAGGTATTTATTAATGGGCAGTTCAAGAGCTCCCGGAATATTACCCGCTAACCTGCAGGGGGTTTGGAATGGACACTTCAAGGCTCCATGGAATTCTGATTATCATACCAATATCAACCTGCAGATGAATTACTGGCATGCAGAGATTTGTAATCTCCCTGAAATGCTTGATCCTCTTGTAAATATTGTTGATAAATGGAGAGATCCCGGAAGAGTTACCGCCTCAGAAATGTATGGATGTGATGGCTGGTGCATGCATCACGCAACAGATATTTTTGGAAAAACGGTGCCGAATGCCGATATGCGCTGGGGGATGTCGCCTTTAAGTGGTGTATGGATGACATTCCCTTTATGGAGACACTACGAGTTTACCATGGATGAAAATTACCTGAAGGAAAAAGCATATCCTGTAATGAAAGAGGCTATGGATTTTGTAAGTGATTTCCTTATTGAGAAGGATAATTACCTTGTTACAAACCCTACTATGTCGCCCGAAAATGCCTACGTACTTGATGGTAAAGATTATCCATGTCAGTTGACTTATGCCTCAACCATTGACAACCAAACCCTTATGGCTCATATAAATCATTGCATACAGGCAAGCGAAATATTGGGTGTAGATGAAGACTTAAGGGAAGAATGGATAGATATACTGTTAAAGATCCCTCCGGTCAGGATCGGAGCCGACAGCACCATCATGGAATGGATCGAAGATTATAAAGAGTGGGAACCCGGCCACAGGCATATGTCACATCTGCTGGGATTGTATCCGCTGGCACAAATTACTCCGGAAACCCCAAAACTATTTGAAGCTGCAAAAAAAACCATCAAAAAAAGACTAAAGCACGGAGGAGGACATACCGGATGGAGCCGGGCCTGGATGATCAGCTTTTTTGCAAGATTGCACGAAGCAGAAGCAGCTCATGATCATGTAATGGCATTACTTAGAAAATCAACCCAGAGTAATTTATTTGATTCTCATCCTCCCTTCCAGATTGATGGTAATTTTGGAGGCACGGCAGGTATTGCCGAAATGCTGCTGCAAAGTCATAATGGCGTGATACAAATACTACCGGCCCTGCCGGCAGCCTGGCCCGATGGAAGCATAAAAGGACTGCGCGCCCGAGGTGGGTTTGAAGTGGATGTGGAATGGGAAGGTGGCCTGATGAGCACGATCACTATTTACGCCACTACAGATAATGAGTGCACTGTAAAATATAAAGATAATGAGGTAATTATCGATTTAAAAAAGGGAGAAAGCGTTTCATTGAACAGCCAACTTTATTAATATTCTGCTGAATGTAAAATTCAAAACCAATCAATATGAATCATAGGTTTACCAAAGTAGAGCAAGCTTTTATCGAACATCAGGAGATGGGGAAGAATAATGCAAGAATTCCATACATTACAGTAAATAATTTTCCTCAACTGGGATTGCTGACTTCCTTAAGGTTTTTAGAGTGGGTACACGATAATCCCGAAGGTGTTATAAGTCTGCCAACCGGGAAAACACCAGAACACTTTATCAAATGGACCAGGCACATCCTTGAAAACTGGAACACCAAGGCTATTGATTCCATCAGGGGAAAATATGGGCTTGATTGCTCAAAAAAACCGGATTTGAAAGGCCTTCAGTTTGTTCAGATCGATGAATTTTACCCAATTAGTTCAAAGCAACACAATAGTTTTAATTTTTACGTCCGGGATTTTTATATTAAAGGTTTTGGTTTGGATGAAAAGAGGGCTTTACTTATAAATGCGGAAGACATCCCCCTATATGAAGGGAAAAGTTACCAGGAAGTATTTCCGGATCTGCAGATCGATTTGCGCCTGAGATACAAAGATTGCCAATCGAAACAAGAAATTATCCAACAACAATCCATCTATAACATTGATCAATGGTGCAGTGATTATGAATGGAAAATACAGGAAAAGGGAGGGATAGGATTCTTTTTGGGAGGGATCGGGCCGGATGGTCATATTGCCTTTAATGTGCGGGGTTCTGATCACAATTCCACCACCCGTTTAACTGCAACAAATTTTGAAACACAGGCAGTGGCTGCCGGAGACCTGGGAGGAATCGAGATTTCAAGAAATCGTTTAGTGATCACTATCGGATTGAAAACAATTACAATGAATCCGGATGTTGTTGCCATTATTATTGCTGCCGGCGAAGCAAAGGCCGGAATAATTAAAGATGCCCTGGAAAATCCACCCTCCAATATGCTCCCTGCAACAGTATTGCAAAAAGTAAAGAACAGCAGGTTTTATATTACCAAAGGCGCCGGAATAAAATTACAGGATAACCTTAACAACTATTACCTTAAAGGTTCCTGGACAAAAGAAAAAACCCGGAGGATTATCATCGATCTCTGCGAGAAATTGGATAAGTTTGGACGTGATATTACTTTGGAAGACCTGAAAAACGATCAATATGCGCGATTGATCCCCAATCTTGATGAGCATACAGTCACTACTGTTATCGAACAAATGAAATCCAGGATTGATCTTGGGTTAAGAAAAAAAAGAGATCAAAGGTTTTTTCACACCGGACCCCACCATGATGATATTATGCTTGGGCTGTTTCCGGAAGTTATACAGCAACTGAGGCAGATATCCAATCAGTTTAATTTTGTCATACTTACTTCCGGCTTTACTGCTGTAACCAATTCCTTTGTCATTCAATCCCTCTATAATGTAAAAGATTGTCTGGATAATGAAAAGATTGAAATGATTGCCTATCCCGATTTTTATGATAAAGGCTATAAATATAAATGGGATAAAGATGTTTATCATTACCTGAACAAGATCGCTTCGGGTGAACCACACGAAATACTGCGAGGGGCAAGCCACCGGATTGTCAGAATCCTGGTGGAAATCTATAATATCAATAATACTGCCGGATTAAAGG
>JAIOSQ010000084.1 GCA_021107535.1 Bacteroidales bacterium
CCATCAGTGTGCCCGGGTATTTGAAGAAACCGGCCTTACACCGGCCAAAATTTATATTCGGGAAGGGCTCGCACTGACCAATGGAACATCCTGTATGTCGGGTATTGGTATCCTGAATGTAATTAAAGCGCGTAAACTTCTCGACTGGGCCTTGATGGCTTCGGCCATAATCAATGAAGTGGTTGAAAGCTATGATGATCATTTTTCCTATGAATTGAATAGGGTGAAATTGCATGAAGGCCAGAATGAAATCACTGACCGCCTGCAAAAAATACTTACAGGAAGCGGCCTGGTTCAGAAGAGAGCAGACCACCTATACAACGGAAACGGGGAAGGAGAACATATTTTCACCAGGAAGATCCAGGAATATTATTCCCTCAGATGCATTACCCAGATCCTGGGGCCTGTGCTGGATACTATTGACTACGCAGAAAAGGTCATCCTGAATGAAGTCAATTCGGTGAATGATAATCCCGTCATCGATTACCGGAATAACAGTGTAAATCATGGTGGGAACTTTCATGGTGATTATGTTTCACTTGAAATGGATAAAATTAAAATTGCCATCACAAAATTGTCAATGCTATCCGAAAGACAGATAAACTTTCTAATGAATGAAAAGCTAAACAATAAATTGCCTCCCTTTGTGAACCTGGGAACACTTGGGCTGAACCTTGGCATGCAGGGAGTACAGTTTACAGCAACTTCCACAGTAGCTGAAAATCAGATGCTGTCTAATTCCATGTATGTTCATAGCATCCCCACGAATAATGATAACCAGGATATTGTCAGCATGGGAACCAATGCAGCGCTGATGGCCATGAAAGTAATCGATAATTCATTTGAAGTACTGGCCATCGAATTAATTTCGTTGCTGCAAGCTGTTGATTTTCTCGGGTATAAAGAGAAATTGTCGCCCATCACCAATACGGTTTATTCAAAATTACGGAAGATTGTTCCTGTTTTTAAAGAAGATAGCCCGAAATATAAGGATATCAGGCGGATCAGTAATTATATTCAGGCCAATGATAGCCTGTCATAATCATAAAGAACAATAAATGGAATATGCACTCGTTACAGGTGGCTCCCGCGGAATTGGCAGAGCCATTTGCATCAGCCTCGCTGAAATGGGATACCATATCCTGATCAATTACAGGTCGAATAAAGAAGAAGCAGGAAAAACGCTGGAAATAATAAATGAAAATGGTGGCTCAGGTGAATTGCTGCCATTTGATGTTGCTGATTCAGAGGATGTTAAAAAGACTTTAGGTGAATGGATAGAAAAACATAAAGAAGACGATTATATAAAGATCCTTGTCAACAATGCAGGCATACGAAAAGATAACCTGATGATATGGATGGAGAAAGAGGAATGGTCATCCGTGATCGATATAAACTTGAATAGTTTTTATTATGTGACCCGGATGCTTTTGCAGGACATGATCGTAAACAAATTCGGCCGGATTATCAATGTAGTCTCACTTTCAGGAGAGAATGGATTGCCGGGACAAACCAATTATTCAGCAGCCAAGGCTGGCGTGATCGGCGCCACCAAAGCCCTTGCCAAAGAGATTGGCCGTAAAAAAGTTACCGTGAATGCTGTAGCACCCGGTTTTATTAAAACCGATATGACCAAAGACCTTGATGAAAAACAACATAAGGCATTGATCCCGCTGGCCAGGTTCGGAGAGCCTGAGGAAGTCGCCGGACTTGTTGCATTTCTGGCTTCTGACAAGGCTTCCTATATCACGGGTGAAGTTATTTCTGTGAATGGAGGGATCAGCTGATAAAATATTGCGGTTACATCATAAAACATTAAATATTTCTATATAAAATATGCAACGTGTAGTAATAACAGGGATGGGGGTTTACTCAACCATTGGAAAAAACCTGGATGAGGTGAGGGATTCACTATTTCAGGGCAAATCAGGTATTGGTTTTGAAGCGATCCGCAAAGAATTCGGCTACAGGTCGGGGCTTACCGGGATCATTGATCCCCCAAACCTGAAAGGCCTTCTCGACCGGCGGTCACGCATTGGTCTTGCTGAGCAGGGTAAATACGCATATCTTTCCACACTGGAAGCATTAGATAATGCTAATATTGATCAGGAATACCTGGAAAAAATAGAAGCAGGGATCTTATTCGGAAACGACAGTTCATCGGTTCCCGTGATAGAAGCAATCGACCTGGTGAGAGAGAAAAAGGATACTTCCATGCTGGGTTCCGGTTCCATTTTTCAGTCGATGAACTCAACCATTTCCATGAATCTTTCTGTGATATTCAAGCTCCGGGGCATTAATTTTACTGTGAGTGGTGCCTGTGCCAGTGGGTCGCATGCTATAGGAATAGGTTATTTTCTTATCCGGCATGGGCTCCAGGAATGTGTGATCACCGGAGGAGGACAGGAAATCAACCCTGAATCCATGGGTAGCTTCGACGGACTTAGTGCCTTCTCAACCCTTGAAAGCGAACCCACAAAAGCTTCAAAGCCTTTCGATCGCGACCGTGATGGCCTGGTACCCAGTGGAGGTGCTGCCACAGTGATCCTCGAAAGTTATGATTCAGCAATTAAGCGGGGTGCTACTATTCTTGGAGAAGTGGTAGGCTATGGTTTCTCTTCCAATGGGGATCATATCTCCGTTCCCAATGTGGATGGTCCGGTTAAGGCTATCGAGATGGCCCTGAAAGACTCAGGCATGAAAGTGAAAGACATCGCTTATATCAATGCCCATGCCACCTCTACACCTGTTGGCGATGAAAAGGAAGCCCAGGCAATCTATAAAGTTTTCAGGGATGTCAGGCCATATGTCAGCTCAACCAAGTCGATGACCGGCCACGAAATGTGGATGGGCGGCGCCAGCGAAGTGATCTACTCGCTGCTTATGATGCATAACGGCTTCATTGCCCCAAACATCAATTTCGAAAACCCTGATGAGCATTCTGCAAAATTGAATATCACCCCTAAAACAGTCGAAAAAAGCTTCAATATCTTTATGTCCAATGCTTTTGGTTTTGGTGGTACGAATTCTACCCTTATTATAAAGAAAATTTAAGAATATTTACTATTTTTGCGAACTGAATGTTCAAACTTTAATTTGTTGTATTATGAATAAGAATGAAGTTGATGATATAATCAACGGTTTTCTTGTTGAGGAATTCGAAATAGAAGAAGATCTTGTTCAGCCCGATGCGACATGGGGTGACATAGGTATTGACAGTCTCGATTTTGTTGATATCGTGGTGATTATTGAAAAGGAATTTGGTTTTAAACTCAAAGGAGAAGATATGATAGACGTACGCACCCTTGGCCAATTCCATGAATTTATTTATAACCGTCATTTATCAAATAAATAAAAAATGTCATCCTGGGACGGTAAAACCCGGGGCGGACTCACAGGCTACCGGATCTTCGTTTTTATCCTGAAAACTTTTGGGCTCAAACCTGCATATTTTCTGCTCAAATTTGTTTCTTTCCATTTTTTTCTTTTCTCGCACAAAACCAACAGGCATGTGCGCTATTATTTCCGTCAGATTCTCG
Source organism: Bacteroidales bacterium (assembly GCA_021107535.1). Classification (GTDB taxonomy): domain Bacteria; phylum Bacteroidota; class Bacteroidia; order Bacteroidales; family B18-G4; genus B18-G4. The sequence continues at coordinate 3,540 of JAIOSQ010000084.1, forward strand.
GCTATGGAAAATTAAAAGCAAACATCAGTATCTACAGGAATTATTACAAACTCGGGCAGGTGCTTATCGATAAGGTTGCCGTAATGGCCGGGCTCGGCAAACGATATTCTTATCACATGGACGGAGAGGAACACCTCATTGATATGCAGGATGGTGGCCTGCTAATCAGTGCTCATATCGGAAGCTGGGAGATTGCAGGCAATTTCCTTTTCAGGGTTAAAAAGCGTTTTAATATTGTGATGTTAGATGAAGAACACCAGAAGATCAAAAATTATCTTGATGACATGCTGGTTGAAAAAGACCTGCATGTGATCCCTATCAAAGATGATCTTTCCCATATTCTCGCCATCAAAAAAGCCCTTGATAATAAGGAATTGATAGCAATTCATGCAGATCGTTACATTGAAGGCTCGAAAACCATCAAGCATAAATTCCTGGGAAAGGATGCCATTTTTCCTGAAGGTCCTTTTTACCTGGCTGCAAGATTTAAAGCCCCTGTTAGCTTTGTTTTTGCCGTGAAGGAAAGCAGTTCTCATTATCATTTTTTTGCAACGCCTGCGAAAGTTTATAATATTGGTGCAGGCAGGTCTGTAAAAGAGGAAGACCTGCTTCCTGTGATTAAAGATTATATTTGCGAGATGGAGCGGATCCTGGGGAAATATCCCTTACAATGGTTCAATTATCATAAGTTCTGGGAAAAGGATACGGATTAACAATTAAACACATATTAATGGCACGAAATTACGGTGATGATAATAAATCTGCCTTGCAGGCGAAAAGCGACGCTCAAAAGATCGCATTTGCACCAATTATGTTCCAGGCTGCGAAAGCATTGCGTGATTTCCGGATATTGAGTTACCTGAGAAGAAATAAGGAAGGGGGTACGCTTGAAGAAATTGCCAAACATGCAGGCATTTCTGAATACGGCACCCTGGTGCTCCTCGAAGCCGGACTGAGTATGGAAATGGTTATGGTGAAAAAGGATAAGTATTACCTGACAAAGACAGGATACTTTCTCAACGTGGACATGCTTACGCGCGTAAATCTGGATTTTACGCATGATGTAAATTATAAAGGTTTTTTTCATTTGCAGGAAGCAATCACTCAAGGAAGTCCGGCTGGCCTTAACAAAGAATTCGGGCCATGGCCGACAGTATATGAAGCACTTGCAGAATTACCTGATAAATTCCGGGAAAGCTGGTTTGCTTTCGACCATTATTATTCCGACACATCATTTCCACAGGTGATGCCTGTCGTATTCAGGAACAACCCAAAGAGAATCCTGGATGTTGGTGGGAATACCGGCAAATTCGCTATTAAATGTGCCGAATATGATGAAAGCGTGCAGGTAAGCATCCTTGACCTGCCGGGACAATTGAAGGATGCAGAAAAAAATATCCATGAAAATGGATTTGAAGATCGCATCAAGGGCGCTCCCATTAACCTGCTTGATTTCTCCATACCTTATCCGAAAGGATATGATGTGATCTGGATGAGCCAGTTCCTCGACTGCTTTTCTGAAAATGAAATTGTTAGCCTGGTGAGCAATGCGAGAGATGCCATGGATGATGAAGCAGAGCTCTTTATTATGGAAACCCTGTGGGATAAACAGCGTTTCGATGCATCCACATACAGCCTGCATGCAACTTCCCTTTACTTTACATGTATTGCAAACGGCAACAGCCGGATGTATCATTCCGAAGACATGCATCGCCTGGTAGAAAAAGCTGGATTGAGTGTCGTTGAAATGATAGAGGATGTAGGCGTTAGTCATACCATTTTAATATGTAAAAAATGAGGAGAAAGAAGGCCCTTATAGTTTATTATACCCAGACTGGCCAGTTAAAGAGTATTATTGATTCCGTGTGTAATTTTTTGCAGGAAGAATTTGATTTCACATACGAAGAACTGAAGCCTACTCCTGCTTTCCCTTTTCCTTGGCCGGACATGACTTTTTACCAGGTATTTCCTGAATCTGTACAGGAGATTCCCTGCAAACTGGAAGTTTTTTCATTTGATCCGGAGGAAAATTTCGACCTGGTGATCCTGGCATATCAGCCATGGTATCTTTCACCTTCCATCCCTTTCACTGCTTTTCTTCAGACCAAAGCCGCTGCCAAAGTCCTGAAAGGGAAACCCGTGATCACCATTCTCGGCAGCCGGAATATGTGGATCATGGCTCAGGAAAGAGTTAAAAAGAGGATCATTGACATGGGCGGTAATCTCATTGGGAACATCGTTTTGACCGACAGACATCACAACCTGGTTAGCGTCGTTACCATTGTTCGCTGGATGCTGAAGGGCGAGAAGCATGGTGGTGGCCTGTATGGAAAATTATTTCCCCCGTCCGGGATTTCGGAAAAAGATATCAGCGAAGCTGAAAAATACGGTTTCCTGATACGGGATGCCATTAAGCACAATGCTTTAGAAGGTCTTCAGGATGCACTGATTGTTAAAGGAGCAATAAAGATCAATCCAGTGCTGATGACCGTAGAAAAACGCGGATTCATGATGTTCAGAGGCTGGTCGAAATTCGTACTTAAAAAGGGGGGTGCCGGCGATCTCAGAAGAGAGGGCCGTCTGAAAATGTTCCGTATTTATCTTTTTACAGTGATCTACCTTGTCTCTCCAATCGGTGGGGTGGTGATCTGGCTTAATCATAAGCTTAATTACCGTAAATCACAGAAGATGGTTAATTACTATTCTCATAATGAAAATACTTGATTGCCTCAAGTTTGGAGTTGGAAATTGCCCCCGCCCCCCGCACCCATACCTTATTTTTATTACTTTAGCAAACAAAGCAGACACAATATGATCTTTGCATATCTTATTTCCGCCTGGCTCATCTGGATTCTGGGAATCCCGTTTATTAACTTATTGCTAAGATCCTTCGGTTTGGTTAGCAGGAAGAAAACCGGCCGTGAAACGGAAGGTATTGTTATCGCATGGGGAGTACTTTGCCTTGCCGGGGCCCTGATGATCATGATCAGCTCCTGTTCCCTTTGAAATCCCGGCGGGCGTGAAGGCATACAAGGGTCATTAATAATAAATTCATACCGGCATACATCATCATAATTTAAGAAAACAATTTATCTTTGCGGCTCAAGAATGATCATTTTGGAGACATGATACAGAAAAAGCCAGACGCAGTATACATCACAAGATTGTCGAAGTTTCTTCCAAATGAACCGGTAACGAATAAGCGCATAGAAGATTTTCTGGGTATGGTCGACGGAACCCCTTCCAAAGCTAAACCCATTATTCTTCGCAATAACCAGATCAAAACCCGGTATTATGCCATGGATGAAAGCGGAAACTCCACACACAGCAATGCAGAGCTGACAGTGGAGGCAGTCAAAGGTTTATTTAGCGATAATTTTAAATCCGGCGATATTGATCTGCTGGCTTGTGGCACTACCTCGCCTGATCAGCTTTTACCCAGCCATGCCTCCATGGTTCATGGTGAGTTAATGGACAAACCGGTAGAAATCATTTCACCTGCCGGTTCATGCTGTTCCGGAATGCATGCCATGCGTTATGCTTATCTTTCTGTGCTTGCAGGGGAAAGGGAATATGCAGTTTGCACAGGGTCTGAAAAATTATCTTCCTGGATACTGGCAAAGTTTTTTAAGAAAGAACCGGATAAAAAGACTGCTATTGAAAACAAGCCCATCGTCGCATTTGAAAAAGATTTTCTACGCTGGATGTTATCTGATGGTGCCGGTGCTGCCTTGCTTTCACCGAAACCCAATCCTGACGGACTCTCTTTGAGAATAGAATGGATTGAAAGCGGATCATATGCCAATCAACTGGAAGCCTGTATGTATGCCGGTGGAAAAAAAATAGATAACGGCAGTTTCAAAGGCTGGAGAGAATATGAACCAGAAGAAATTTTCGATAAAACCCTTTTCTCTCTTCGCCAGGATGTAACTCTCCTGGGAGACAATATTGTCCCGATTGGAAATGATTTTCTTCTTGATATCATCAAAAGAAGGGGCCTTGATGTAAAGGATATCGACTGGTTTCTGCCGCATATCTCCTCAGAGTATTTCAGAAGCCATATCGCTGATGAGCTTGACAGAAGCCATCTCCACATTCCCCAGGAAAAATGGTTTACCAACCTGAGCAGGCTGGGTAATGTTGGTGCAGCATCTATCTATTTCATGCTTGAAGAACTAATTAACTCAGATAAGCTCAAAAATGGAGATACTATTCTTTGTATGGTCCCTGAAAGTGCACGTTTTTCGTATGTGTATGCCTTGCTCACTGTAGTTTAAGTTCACTACACTTCTCAGGATGCATAGCTGAACCGCAAATCATAGATCTTTGTATCTTTACCGTAAAGCATTAAAACTCGAATGTTAGCATCAGAAGAAACAATATTTACACTCATTCCACAGCGTCCTCCTATGGTGATGGTTGACAAGCTCATCTATTCGGATGAACAAAAAGCAATTACAGGATTTAGCATTAAAGAGGGAAATATATTTTGCAGCAAAGGTCAATTTTTGGAGGCAGGATTGATCGAAAATATGGCACAATCAGCCGCATTGCATACCGGGTGGATGGCAAAGCAACATACGGATGGCAAAATAAAAAAACCACCTGTCGGGGTGATCGGAGCTGTGAAAAACCTCAGGATATTCTGTTTGCCGGAGATAAATACTGAAATCAAAACCGAAATAATTATTTTGACTAAAATTTTTAATGCAAGTATGATCAGTGGAAGGGTAAAAGCCGGCGATGAAATACTGGCCGAATGTGAAATGAAAATATTTTTACAAGAATAACCTGGTTCTTAATACTAAAAAATATTTGAAAAAAAAGGAAGTACCCCAGGATGATGAAGGCCTGCAAGAAGGCAAACTCCGGGATCTCTGTTATGCAGTAGATGAAGACGGTAATTATGTTACTGTTCTCAGCACGGGCTGGGCACCTAAGAATGCTGCCATGCACCAAGCCTGGGAAGAGATACATGAAAAGGTGGAGGTGACACGGCAAAAAGTTCTTGTTGGAGAACTGAGTATGCTGGCATATTTTATGGAAAAAAATATCATGGACCTGAAATTGCTTGCTCAGTATACCGGTATCCCTAAAAGAAAGCTTAAAAAACACATGAATCCCCGAAAATTTCAGGCACTTGACCGGGAAATACTGGAAAAATATGCCGAAGCTTTTACGATTACCATTGAAGAATTAATCGATATTACAAGACTGGAAAAAGCGAAATGAGTGAGCGTAATAATGATATCAACATAGACTTTAAACATCATCATGCAGCACATTGTGAGAACGGAGTTACATCAAACTTACTCAAGAATCACAACATAAATCTCAGTGAAGCTATGGTGTTTGGTATAGGTTCGGGAATTTTCTTTTCCTATATGCCTTTTATTAAACTCAACGGCCTGCCGGTAATATCCTTCAGGCCTTATCCCGGAATGATATTCAACAGGGTTTGTCGCAGGCTGGGAATTATGATCCAAAGGTATAAATTCCCAAAGGACCCAGACAAGGCTATGGATACCCTTGATGCAACAATTGCACAGGGAATTCCCTGTGGTTGCCTGGTCGGGGTTTTCCACCTGACCTATTTCCCTGACCCCTACCGTTTCCATTTCAATGCCCACAACATTATTGTTTACGGGCGCCAGGGAGACGAATACCTCATCAGTGACCCCATCATAGAAAGTCCGGTCAGGCTGACTTACAAGGATCTGAAACGCGTACGATATGCCAAAGGTACCTTTCCTCCCAAGGGGAGAATGTATTATATGGCAGATATCCCGGAGAATTATGACCTTCAAAAAGCGATTGTCTCCGGCATTAAAAAGACCAGCAGGGAAATGCTGACAATACCCATCCCTCTTTTCGGTGTAAAGGGCATCCGTTATCTGGCACGCCGGATGAAAAAATGGCCCCAAAGGCTGGGAGACAGAAAAGCGTCGCATTACCTTGGCCAGGTAGTAAGGATGCTTGAAGAAATAGGTACCGGCGGGGCCGGATTCCGCTTTATGTATGCGGCCTTCCTGCAGGAAGCAGCCAAAGAGCTGAAACAGGACTGGCTCAACGACTGCTCACGACAAATGACAGAAGCAGGTGATCGCTGGCGGGAATTTGCCATCATCGCCGGAAGGATATTTAAAGGAAGGAATGACAAGGATGAATCATACCTCGCCGCTGCAGAAATTCTGCTGGATATCGCAGAGCGGGAAGAAAAAATTTACAGGCAATTAAAGAAGATCAAGCAGAGCTGATGGAAGAAAAGATTGCCATACAGATAGATCATATTTCTAAAACCTATAAAGGCAGCAACAGCCCCGCTGTGGATGATATTTCCCTGGAAATTCCCAGCCGTGCCCGTTTTGGATTGCTCGGACCCAATGGAGCCGGGAAAACTACTACCATTAATATCATGTGCGGATTGCTCAATTATAATAAAGGCAATATCAGCATCAACGGAATGATGCTGGAAAAAAAATATAAAAAGATACGCCGGATGATTGGGTTAGTTCCACAGGATATTGCCCTCTACGACACACTCACAGCCAGGGAAAACCTTAGGTTTATCGGAAAAATGTACGGCTTGAAAGGAAAAGACCTGAAAAACAGGATTGAGGAATCCCTGGAAATGGTCGGGCTCGCACATACCGGCCATAAACAGATCCGCACCTATTCGGGTGGGATGAAAAGAAGAATCAACCTTGTGGCCGGCATTCTTCACCAACCTGAAATACTAATTCTTGATGAGCCTACCGCGGGGGTGGATGTACAATCGAGAAATATGATCCTGCAATTTCTTCACGGTCTGAATGAAAAAGGAACAACTATCATATACACATCGCATTACCTTGAAGAAGCAGAAGACCTTTGTTCATCCATAGCCATTATTGACCATGGAAAGGTAATCATCACGGGAGAAACGAAAGAAATTATCGGAAGTAAAAAAGAGTATACGGACCTTGAAAGTGTTTTTCTGCACCTTACCGGCAGAAGACTCAGAGACTAAAAAATGCGTCAGTTAGGAACATCCATTATAAAAGAGATTCTTATCCTGATCAGGGACAGAGCCGGGCTGGCTATTATATTCATCATGCCGATGATCCTGATTTTTGTGATGGCCCTTATCCAGGATAGCACATTTCGTAAAATGGACGAAACAAGCCTGTCTGTCCTGTTTATCGATGAAGATTGTGATTCTGTCGGTTTAGCCATAGCGCAGGGACTGAGCAAATCCGAAATGATCATCCTGGAAAAAACATATAAGGGAAAAATACTCAACCGTGAAACATTGATCAGGCTTGTCACTGAAGGTAAATTCCAGATCGGGATCATCGTTCCCCCGGGTGCCACAGAAAACCTGACAGTAAAAGCAGAATACATGATCGACAAAGCTTTTGAAGAAGAAGATTTCCCTGTAGCAGAACCTGAAATTGATTCTTCTATCATAATTCTTTATTTCGATCCGGTGATAAAACACTCTTTCCGGGAAACGATGAGAATATCTCTCGGAAAACTCACTTACGGGATCGAATCAAAGATGGTTTTCGATCTCTTTGCCAAAAAAGTATCGGAATTACTGGACATAGAAAGTAAACTCGTTTACGACCCCAGCGGGATCCTCAGGCTCGAGGAAAGAAGTGCCGGGAACAAACATACGGAGATCATCCCGAATTCAGTTCAGCACAACGTTCCTGCATGGGCAGTCTTTGCTATGTTTTTTATTCTCATTCCGCTCACAGGGAACATCATCAAGGAAAGACAGAGTGGTAGTATGCTGCGTATCCGGCTGATGCCCGGCTCTTACTGGATCACCATACTTGCAAAGATCCTTATTTACCTGTTCATCAGTATGATCCAATTCACCCTTATGTTGTTGGTAGGGCTTTTAATACTTCCGCTTTTCGGCCTGCCGCTGCTTGACCTTGGGAAGCATTTCTTTGCATTATTTGTGATGGTGGTGGCCACGGGACTGGCAGCTACAGGCTTTGGTCTTGCTTTGGGTGCTATTGCCAATACGCATGAGCAGGCAGCCTCTTTTGGTTCTGTGTCAGTGATCATCCTGGCAGCCCTGGGTGGAATCTGGGTGCCGGTATTCGCCATGCCGGAAGTGATGCAGAAATTCAGCCTGGTCTCCCCGCTGAATTGGGGATTGGAAGGCTTTTATGCTATCTTCCTCCGCGGAAGCGGACTGGTTGATATCCTGCCATGGGCAGGCCTGCTCACAGCATTTTGTATACTATCGATGGCCGTGGCATTTTATTTTTTGAGGTTAAAGAAAAACTGATCAGAAGATTCTGGATACTGGATTCTGGATACTGGATCCCAAACTTCCAGTTACTAACATCCGCCACTAAAATTTTTCTATTTTTGCATGATGGCAGATGTCTATGCAGGAGCGGAAAATATCATCTCTTCACTGGGGTTCAATATTGCTGAAAATATTGCAAACATCTTTGCAGGAAATACAGGTATCGTACGGGATGAAAGCGGTAAATATTCTCCAATTCCTTTGCCTTTGTCGGTGGTAGACCACAATCGTCTGGATGAACTTTTCGCCGAAAATCTTTCCAGAGAAAACCCCCCTGTACGATACACCATGCTTGAAAAGATGTTCATCATATCGATCAAAGATGCACTCCGTCAAAACTACATTGAGATCAACTCCTCCGATACCCTGATCATCATCTCCTCCACCAAAGGGAATATTGACCTTTTACAGCCTGAACAACAGAAAAAATTTGGCAGGAAAAGAATATATCTACATGAACTGGGACGGATGATCGCCGGGTATTTCAATAATCCCAACACTCCGCTTATCGTGTCCAATGCATGCATTTCGGGCGTTTTGGGAATTGTATACGGGGAAAGGCTCATCAAATCCGGGAAATATAAACATGTGATCGTGTGTGGTGGTGACCTGATGTCTGAATTCATTGTTTCAGGATTTCAGTCATTCCAGTCGCTGAGCATGAACCCATGCAAACCCTTTGACAAAACCCGCGACGGCCTAAACCTCGGGGAAGGCTGCGGGACGCTAATCCTCTCATCTGACCCGGGTGCGTTTGCAGAGAAAAATCCGGTAAAAGTCCTTGGCGGGGCAGGCAGTAACGATGCCAACCACATCTCCGGGCCTTCCAGAACAGGAGAAGGATTATACATTGCCATTGATCATGCCTTCCGTACTTCAGATATTCATGCGGCACAGCTAGATACGATCTCTGTACATGGTACCGCTACCGATTACAACGATGAAATGGAATCCAGGGCCTTGAGTAGAGCGGGCCTCGAAAAAGTTCCCGTGAACAGCTATAAAGGTTATTTTGGCCATACACTCGGCGCAGCCGGTGTGATCGAGACAGCCATCTCCCTGCAGTCTATGAAAAAAAATATGCTTTTCCGCTCCGCGGGATATAGTAAACACGGAGTCTCGAAAAATATCAATGTAATCAGTAAAACAGAAGAAAAAGAAATTAATACCTGCCTGAAAACCGCTTCAGGCTTCGGGGGCAGCAATGCTGCACTTGTGTTTCAAAAAGAATAACAGATGGCGCTGATAATAAGAAAATATTGTGCAATCAGGGATGCCCGAATCAGTGTGGACGGAAAAGCTGTTTTTTCTTATGAAGGGCAAGATGGCTTTAAGAAGTTTATCCGGGCAGCATACAAGCATTATCAAACCGATTATCCCAAGTTCTTTAAAATGGATAACCTTAGCAAGCTGGGGTTTTTTTCCGTCGAAGTTTTACTTAAAGGAGAAGATATTCTCAAACTACATCCTGCCGAAAAAACAGGCATCATTCTCACCAATGCGAGTTCTTCCCTTGAAATAGACGAAAAGCATTTTGAAAGCATTAAAGACCGCGGGCACTATTTTCCGAGCCCTTCCAACTTCGTATATACCCTGCCAAATATTATGGCAGGTGAAGCTGCCATCAGGCATAAGATCAAAGGGGAGAACACAGTACTGATCAGTGAGCATTTCGATCCTGAACTGGTCTTTTGCCTGGTTGAGCTTGCATTTAAAAGCAAATTGCTCAGCAGTTGTATATGCGGATGGGTTGAACAATACGAAAACAATTACGAATCTCTCTTGTTCCTTGTGGAAAAAGACAAAAATAATTCCGCGGAAGATATTATCTTTGAACCTTCAAATCTTACGAATATTTATAAACTGGAACAGAAAGATGGAAGAATTAATACAAAAGCTTAAAGAAGAAATCATAGAAGTGCTGAACCTGGAGGAGATGGAGCCCGGTGAAATTGATCCCGATGCCCCCTTATTCGGAGAGGGACTTGGGCTTGATTCCATTGATGCACTGGAACTTATTGTGTTGTTGGAGAAAAATTACGGCATAAAAATAGAAGACCCTAAAGACGGCAGGAAAATCTTTTTTTCCTTGAGGACCATGGCCGAGTATATTACCGAACACCAAAAATAATTGCATGACAAGGATTGTGGTTACCGGCATGGGGATGATTACCGCCATCGGGAAAGATACCGGGGAAAACCTTGAGTCCTTAAAAAGTCGCCGGCATGGTATAGGCCCCCTTAGCCTGCTCGACACCATTCACAAAGATGAGCTATTGGCAGCTGAAATCAAGCTTACCAACGATGAATTAGCTGCAATGTCAGGCATTGCTGATGGTGAACGCTATACACGCACCAGCTTACTTGGCCTTATTGCAGCCAGCCAGGCCTACGAATCAGGAATAGCTAAATATGGTAAAACTGATAATACCAAGACAGCAGTGGTTTCTACCACAACGGTTGGCGGTATGGATAAAACAGAAAAGCATTACAGGGATTTCCTGGAAAGCAGCAAATATTCACATTTTGTGTATACACATGATTGTAGCGACAGCACCAGACAGATATGCGACCACCTTGGGATCCGGCATATAAATAGCACCCTCAGTACGGCCTGCTCTTCATCTATAAATGCGATCCTGATTGCTGCGAAAATGATCAAACACGGACTTGCCGACAGGATCATAGCCGGCGGAACGGATGCACTTTCGAAATTTACGCTGAATGGCTTCAACACCCTGATGATCCTCGATAAAGAACATTGTCGTCCCCTGGATGCCAGCAGGACCGGACTGAACCTTGGGGAAGGGGCTGCATACATTGTACTTGAATCAGAAGCATCCGCAAAAAAAGACAATAAGGAAATCTTTTGTGAGATCAGCGGCTATGCCAATGCCAATGATGCCTATCACCAGACTGCCAGTTCACCGGACGGTTACGGACCTTACCTTGCCATGAAGGAAGCATTGGAGGTAAGCGGGCTGAAACCCTCACAAATTGATTATATCAATGCCCATGGAACGGGTACTGACAATAACGATCTCACAGAAGGCCTTGCCATTGAAAAAATCTTTGCACCCGACATACCTCCGGTTTCATCCACCAAACCATATACCGGCCATACCCTTGCTGCTGCGGGGGTTGTCGATGCCATTTATTCAATCCTGAGCATACAGCAACAGCTTATTTTTCCAAATCTAAATTTCTCAAAGAAAATAGAAGAACTCAGTTTTGAGCCGGTCAGGGAACTAAAACAGGCAAAGGTTGATCATGTGTTAACAAACTCATTCGGCTTCGGAGGAAATGATTCAAGCCTGGTTTTATCTAAATATTAAGATGGAAGCATATATCAGGGGCATAGGAAATATCTCACCACAGCATAGCTGGGACAATATACTTTTTCCCGGAGAGGTTGTCAGGTATGAAGGTAACCGTTTGAAATGTATCGAGCCTGATTACAAAGCATATATCAAGCCCATACAGATGCGCCGCATGGGCCGCATCCTTAAAATGGGGGTTTCGGCTGCAGGAAAATGCTTGCGAGATGCAAGTGTTGATATGCCTGATGCCATCATCATGGGAACGGGTCTGGGCATGCAGAGTGATACAGAAAAATTCCTGACAGCCATTCTCGACAATGATGAAAAGTTCCTCACACCTACCTCTTTTATCCAGTCGACCCATAATACAGTAGGGGCACATATTGCCGTGATGCTGAAATGCAATAAATACAACTTCACTTATGTCAATGACAACCTCTCCTTTGAAGGAGCCCTGCTTGACAGCATGATGCGCCTGAGTGATGATCCATCAGAAAAAATCCTGCTTGCCGGTATCGATGAGATAACGGATTCATATTTTACCATCACCAAAAATGCAGGTTTCTGGAAAGAAGACATCCCTGACAACCTGGGTTTGTTAAATCATGCCGGATCCGGCTCTATTGCGGGAGAAGGAGCATCGTTTTTTATTGTAACAGGAGAAGCGCATCCTGATAATTATGCACGCTTTGCCGGGATAGACAGCTTTTACAAGCCGGAATCTGATAAAGAGATTGATGATTTCATAACAGCTTTTCTTGCAAAAAGAAACCTGAGTTTAGATGATATTGACCTGGTTATTACCGGCATCAATGGCGATCCCGGGTGGGACAGTGGATATTTCCGATTGCAGGATACACTGTTCAAAGGGAAAACCCTGGCATATTATAAGCATCTTTGTGGGGAGTATTACACCTCCTCTTCTTTTGCTTCCTGGCTGGCAGCCGGAATACTCAAAACACAATCCTGTCCGGAAGCCATCCTCCTGAACAATAGTAAAGTCAATAAACCGCTCAGGAACATCCTGATCTATAATCACCTGAGAAATACCAACCATGCATTAATCCTTCTTTCGGCATGTTAGCTTACAGGAAGATCTTTCTGCTTATTCTTATACTCTCTGTGCTGATCGTAGTATTGGCTTGGGAGTTTTCTTTTTTGAACATCTGGCTTATACTCCTGTTGATCCTTGTTAATATCGTTGTGCTGCTTGCCGGGTCATTTTGTGTTTGTTCCGGCTTGTATATTCAAGCCTTGTGTTCGGGAAGTGCTGACACCAAAAAAGTTTCAATTACATTCGACGATGGGCCTGATAAGATCATCACCCCCTGGGTTCTTGATCTCCTGAAACAGCATGATATCAAAGCCGGTTTTTTCCTGGTTGGGAAAAATATTGAGGGAAATGAAGAAATTGTGAAACGAATGATCAATGAAGGACACATCATTGGCAACCATTCATACTCGCATAAGAAGTACTTCGGGTTTTTGGGTACCGGGAAAGTTAAGGAAGACCTTCAGAAAAATGAGGAACTCATTGAAAGGGTGACAGGGAAGAGGGTGGCTTTTTTCAGGCCGCCTTTTGGGGTAAGCAATCCAAATATTGCCAGAGCTGCACGATTATTGGATTATACGGTGCTTGGTTGGAGCATAAGGTCCTTTGATACCGTAAGTAGAAACAATGACAAAACAATAAAACGG
>JAIOSQ010000075.1 GCA_021107535.1 Bacteroidales bacterium
CATTCACCAGTATCTGCTCTGAAGTATCAAGCAAAGTACTACACTCCTTAATATACACACTGCGATAAATGGTATCGGGAATGAGGGCAATTGTTTCCACTATCTCTCTGATCAGTCCGGCACGCTTTACAGGATCACCGGCAGTTTCCTCGAGCAAAATCCCTGTTTTAAAACGGATGAAATCTTTTTCCTGTGCGAAAAAGTCTTTCGTTTCTGCGGTCCGGTGATTCCTCACATAAGAATCAGGGTCTTCATCGGGCGGGAACATGATGATCTTTACATTCATCCCCTGCTCCAGGATGAGGTCGATACCACGGAAAGAGGCCTTGATCCCGGCCTCATCCCCATCGTATAATATAGTAATATTTTTTGTGAAGCGCTTGATCAGCCTGATCTGGTCAGGAGTGAGGGCCGTACCGGAGCTGGCCACTACATTTTCAAACCCGGCCTTAACCATGGAGATCACATCCGTATAACCTTCTACCAGGTAGCACTTATCCTGACGGATAATCTCTGACTTTGCAAGGTGGAGGCCGTATAATACATTGCTTTTGTTGTAGATCTCCGACTCGGGAGAGTTAACATATTTAGGCTTATTTTCCTCTTTTGTGAGGATCCTGCCACCGAATCCAACCACCCTTCCCGACAGGTTATGAATAGGAAAGATGACCCTGGCCCTGAAACGGTCGTATGTCTTGTCCTCTTTTTCAATGCTCAGGCCGGTCTTCACCAGGTATTCCAGCTTATACCCATTTGACAGGCAGTGTGCTGTTAAAGCATCCCATTTGTTGGGACTATATCCCAGTCCGAATTTCTCAATGATCTCCTTGTTATACTCCAGATCCTTGAAATATGAAAGGCCAACTGATTTCCCTTCATCTGTTTCCAGGAGTTGTTCCGAAAAGAACTTTTGGGCAAAAGTGTTCACATGAAAGAGCGCTTCCCGCTCGTTCATTTTTTCTATCTCTTCGGGTGTCTGCTCATGCTCTTCTATCTCGATGCCATATTTTTTGGCAAGAAAGCGCAGGGCTTCCGGGTAGGTATAATGTTCATGCTCCATCAGGAAGGTGACCACGCTGCCACCTTTGTTGGAACTGAAGCACTTAAAAATATTTTTTGCAGGAGAGACAAAGAAGGATGGATTACGTTCCTCAGTAAAAGGGCTGAAGCCTTTGAAGTTTTGACCGCTCTTTTTCAGATTCACGAATTCCCCGATCACCTCCTCAATACGGGCGGTGTCCATGATCTTATCGATGGTTTCTTTACTGATGAGAGCCATTGTGCATTCCTTATTGCGAAATTACTAAAATTAGTGAGACTCAAGTTTTATGAGGGCACCGAAATAAAACATGTTAGTCGAACTAGAGGCTGTCTTAAAAGGCAGCCTCTTTATTTTGAATGTTGTGTTATGATTTGCCTAGAAGCAAACTAATTTTTAAGAATAATTTTTCTTTGCAATACTTTCTTATCATTCTTAATTATGAGATAATAAATTCCTGATCGCTCGTTGTTTAAATCAAGATTTAAATTTTTCTTGTGCTCATTGATGTGTATTTCCTTGCTGAGAATAATGCCTCCATGAATGTTAAAGATAGAAAGATCAAAATAACCAGTTATCCCTATTATAGAAACAATGATTAAACCTGATGTAGGGTTGGGGGCAATGATAATTTCCAGCCTGTCATTATTAGGATCGTTTATGAGTACAGGACTAATACTAATTTCAAGGCTATCAGAGATTGATTGGCCACATTCGTTCTTAGCAATAGCATATACACAGGCTGATACACCCGTAAAATTATTATTCCAGGTTACCGTACCTACCGTATCAGTTCCTTCAATATTTCCAGCTTCTTCAGGTATTAGATACCAGGCATATGCCGTTGCATTACTAACACTGTATATGGTGTAATTGGAAGTTTGGGTGCCACCAAGGTATATAGTTTCCGGGCCTTGCGGCATTTGAGGCTGTCCTGGCAAGGGTTGGATAATGATTTGGCCATCAATAAATACAGTTTCGCAAAACAAACTATTGCTGTCAATATAATAACTGCTTGTATCCCAGTTAAGAAATTGTATTGTTGGAGTATTAACAGGGGAGGCAATAAACTCAAATTCTATTAAAGTATCTTGTCCAATATTTGCGGTAGTTGCTGAATTCCATGTTGTGGTAATCTCACCCTCATCATCCGTGACAAACAATGTATCACTATTTAATTCTGGATGCACATTTTGGTATCCAATGTATGATAAATACGTGGTATCATAATTCAGAATTAATGAAAATTCCACGATATCTTCCATGTCTTGAACCAAAATTGGTACCATTACGCTCTCCGGACATGTTGTAATTGAACTTGCAGTTGTAACGACCTCATCACTCGAAACAGTTCCAACAATGGCTCGTCCTGTTGTCGATTTATCATATCCTTCCTCAATGTATACAATTACAAATCGACTTGTGTCCAGCCCATCTGATTCGATAAAAAAAGCATACCCCGGGCTAAAGGGGTAAGGAGCACCATAGGTAATACTATTCCCGCTAACCCGCCCGGCATAAGCAGTGCCATGATGTATATTGTTGACCCAGTCCATGCATGTCACGATGAAATGATTTTCATCCAGGACAGCAGCTGAAATATAATTTGTCCAACCGGGATAAAAAATAAACTCAGGACTATAAGAAATTGAATCTCCTGTTATGGTACCAATTATCGATGTTCCACATTCAGAATTATCCATATCAACGTACGCATTAATAAAATGGGTAGAATCAAGTGTGATGCTTGATAGTTTGTTTGTTCTTCCTAAACTAAATTGATATTCCGGTCCGAAATAAATACTGTCGCCAGATACTGTGCCCACTCTTGAAGCACTGTACAAGTTCGTGTCATGGTTAGAATAAGAAACAATGAAATGATTTGTATCAATACGTGTTAGTGCATTCCTCTCCAGAGGAGTGGACGTTGGTGTGAAATAAGCAAAAACAAATTCATTCCCATAGGTTATTGTATTACCTGATACCACGGCAGCAATGGATGTTGCATGTGCAGAATTATTTATGTCTTGGAAGGCAAGAACAAAAAGATTTGGATTAAGGGCTTCAATGGTATAAAAATGAAACCAGCACCACCAGGGACCTTCTGAGAATACATATTCATCACCAAATGAAATATTCGTGCCTGAAACTTCGCCAATTATAGCGGCACCATCAAAATTTGTCTGACTAATGCTATCGCCATAGGAAATCGCAATATGGGTGGAATCAAGGCAGGTAATTCTGGGCCAAACAGTAGGTTCTGAATTAAATATGATCTTAGGCCCGTAAGATATCGTTGTTCCTGAAATCGTGCCTACAATGGCAGTTCCTTTACGACCGTTGTCAATATCTCTGTATACAACAACAAATTTATTAGATGTAAGACTCGTTACATCTGTAGTAAAGATACGCCCAAAATTAAAGATATTCTCATCCCCGTATGTAATTTCAAGCTGACTCTTGGAACTACTTTCGATATATTCTGCCACATCGCCAGTAGCAATATTTTTATTTTGTTTCAGAGCCCATTCATCCAGATTCCGTGCAGGCAATTGCGCAATCAATCCATCAAAACAAAGCATGATGGTGAGTAAAAAAATTAGGGTTTTCATACGAATTGGTTTTTTTACTTCAAAGATAAAAAAAATATGAAACTTCATGAAATTTCAATGTCACCCATTTATTGCCGGAGTATAACATGGAATGGATTTGCAAACTCTGAAAGTTTATTTGTGACTAAAGGGATTTGTTGAATGAGCACAAAAATAAATCAAGAAAGGTATATCTAATACTTAATATCAGAGTCTAAATCGTAAAGTCTAAAGACTGAAATGTGAATTAAAAAAAAGCTGTCTCAAAAGATTCCGGATTCCAGGTTTTGGAGTTTGATTTCCGGAATTTGGAGTTTTACTAAAGATTCGTTCTTTTCCTTTCAAAAAATAAGCTC
>JAIOSQ010000048.1 GCA_021107535.1 Bacteroidales bacterium
TTCAGCGTTTCATATCCTCCGTCCTTCAGGAGTGCATCCTTTTTCATCAGTTTGATGTCGGATGCCATCATCTCTCTGATGAGTCCGTGCAGGTCGTATTCGGGCTCCCAGCCAAGCTTTTCCCTGGTTTTTCCGGCATCGCCGATGAGGGAGTCGACCTCTGTGGGGCGGAAGTATTCCGGGTCGACTTCGATACAGCACTGCTCCATGCCTTTGATCCCGGTGATCAGGGCTTTTTTCATATAGGATCCTTAATTATCATGTGTTTATTAAAAGATAAGCTTATGCAGCTGCTACCTTCATATCTTGTTCAACAAGCTGGAGTGTTCCAGGCTTGAGCGGTAATCCTTTAAATAACTTATAAGGTAGCTGGCTGTTGGTAAAAAGGATCACCCATGCCGTACAGAATACCAGTTTTGCATCGCTTAGAAAGCTCAGATTTTCCTGGTACCACAATTCCAGTTTCCCTTTGTGGGGGGCGATCACCTCTTTATCAAATTCATGGGGGTCACCGCTTGCCTTGCTGATCCATTTTTCTTCGTCGCGGAAGATGATCGACCCGATGCCCGTGATCCCCGGCCTGGCGTTATAGATCTTTTCCTGCACCTGTTCCGGGAACTTCAGGAAGTCCACCTCCATCATGGGCCGCGGCCCCACGATCGACATATTGCCGATCAACACGTTAAGGATCTGTGGGATCTCATTGATCTTGGTCCTGCGCAGGAACTTGCCTACCGGCAGCACGCGCGGGTCGTTGCGGAGTGTCAGGCTTCCGGCGCCCAGTTTGGAGCTGCCCTTCTGCATGGTGACAAATTTCCATATCTTAAAGGTCCTGTTTTTATATCCAATGCGATCCTGCCTATAAAAAACGTAATGCTCTCCTGTTAGCAGCAAGGCAATCATCACTGGCAATATGATGGGTGACAGCACGATCAGTGCTATCAATGCCAGCATGATGTCGATGATGCGCTTGAGAAGGTGTTTGTACATTGTTTTTTGCTTAATTACATCTTTGAGTCGAGTCCCTTGCCGGTTTCGATATGTTCGAAGTTGGGCAGGTAAGCTTGAAGGATCCCGACGACGGCCGCTTTGGTGAGCTGTTTAGATTCGAAGAGTTTGTGCAGCTTATGAATGATATCGTCTATTTCGTTTATGCTTCGGCTTTTGGAGTTTTTGATGACACCCAGCTTGATGAATGTATCCATATCCGGGTTTTCATTTTCGGTATAGAATTCCTCGTAGGATTTTTCGCCGCTGGTGTCGGAACCGAAGAAGTATATGGGGTATGTGTTTGATTTATCCTTGAGAAGCAAGGCTTTCCGGCGTGCTTCTTCCTCCGTTTTACAGTTGTCAGCCTCCAGACCAATATATTTCAGGAGGTCGATGGCGATGCGCTCAAAGGGGATCATGTCACTTTCTTCATCCAGCTTAGGGAAGAAGATATCGCCCGGCTCACCCATGATGGAAGCCATTAAGCACAGTTCACCCGATTCCTGTGGTGACACAAAGAAACGATGTATGCCGAGGGGGCAGGAGAGGGGTTGCTGTTTGCGCATTCTTTCGATAAAGCCCAGGGGCAGGCTGCCATGGGAAAAGGCCACATTGGCAAAGCGTGCGGTTTTTATGTTCAGTTGCCAGGCATAGGCCATGATGAGTTCTTCCATCAGCTTCTTGCTGGCCCCCATGATGTTGACCGGGTTGGCCGCTTTGTCTGTGGAGACGCAGAAAAAATGTTCCGGAGGCGATTCCAGCAGCAGATCCAGCAGCTTTCGTGCCCGGAAGACGTTATTCTCGATCATGGCCTCTATGGAAAAGGTGTCTTTCTCGCTGCGCACATGCTTATGAGCCGCGAAGTTGGCAATGATATGGAAGGGGCCATGGTAAAGGAAAATCTTTTCGAAGACCGCATCGCCAAAGTTTACCGGATAAGTGATAAATTCCTCCGGAATGTAGTATTCCACCGAGCTGCGCAGGTCACGAACCAGTTCAGTCAGGCCATTTTCATCGATATCCACAACCACCAGCTTGGCAATCTTGAATTTCAGTATGGCCTTGATGTATGCAGAACCAATGCTCCCCGCACCCCCGATCACCAGCACATTCCTCCCGTAGATACGCTGCCTCAGCTCAGGACCGTATTTCTCCAGGTCGGCCTGCAGCAGGCTGTCCTGTCTGCCGGTGACATGCGTTTTGATGAATTGCTGGAGATTTATATCGGAAATCATTAAGTTTTAAGTTTTAAGTTTTAAGTTTTAAGTTTAAATTTTGAATTATTGGCAACGCTTGCTCATTCATTATTCTTATTCTCATTCTTATTCTCATTCTTATTCTCATTCTTATTCTTATTCTTATTCCTTGTTCTTTATTCTCTATTCACCACCGCTGCACTCGGGATATTCACAATCCTATCAGCCAGCCAGGCCGTGTTTTCCAATCCGTCGGTCTGGCAGTGTGCATACATGGGCAGGCGGTTCATGGGTTCCCATACAGGACGGCACATGATGCCGTTTTTGTTGGTGTATTCCAGCAATTTATTTCTTTCCTGTCGGTCTTTGGTGATAAGGACATTGAGCCAATAATTTGATTTGCAGTGTTCGGGTTCGCTGAAAAATTCAAATTCCGAGCTTTTAAAAAAGTTGCGGTATTTTTCTGCCAGCTCCCGTTTCAATTCCAGGAGATGATCAAGCTTTTCCATCTGTGCACATCCCAATGCGGCCGCAATATTGATAAGGCGGTAGTTGTAGCCGATATGATCGTGTTTATATTCCCATGCGTGTGGCACCTTGGCCTGGGTGGTGAGATGTTTGGCCATCAGGGCTGTTTCTTCGTTGTTGGTGAGGATCATGCCCCCTCCGCCGGTGGTGATCACCTTGTTGCCGTTAAAACTCAGGATGCCGAAGCTGCCTGATGTGCCCGTATGCTTGCCCTTATAGTAGCTGCCGATACTTTCGGCGGCATCTTCCACCATGGGGATATTGTATTTATCGAGCACTTCCTTTAATTCATCCAGCTTCACCGGGTGTCCGAAGGTATGCATGGGGATGCAGGCGGCGACGCGTCGGCCGGTTTTCTTGTTGATGGGATGTGGTGTATTGTGGAGTTCTACGTTTTCTTTAAGCCATTTAGATACGGCAGTAGGGGCGATACCCAGGGTGTCGCGGTCCACATCGAGGAAGACAGGCTCAGCGCCTGTATAGCTGATGGCGTTTGCAGTAGCGATGAAGGTGAGTGCCTGGGTGATGACCTCATCATCGCGTTGTACTCCGGCCAGTTGCAGGGCGATGTGCAGGGCTGCGGTGCCATTCACAGTGGCTACGGCATATTTTGCCCCTGTATATTCAGCACACATCTTCTCGAAGCGACCTACAAATTCACCCACGCTCGACACAAAGTTGGAGTCGATGCATTCCATCAGGTATTTCTTTTCATTCCCGATAAAACGCGGATCATGCAGCGGAATAAAGGCTTCCGGCTCATTGTAGAGAGAACGTATGAAAGCAATCAGTTTATCCGGCATGGAATTGTGACTTTGTGACTTTGAGACTTTGTGACTGTGAGACTTTGAGACTTTGAGATTTTGAGACTTTGTGACTTTGAGACTGGGAGATTGTAAGACTTTGAGATTTTGAGGCTTTGAGATTAAGGGATCGTAGGTTTGAAGTTCTTTTAACTCCTCATTCCCATTCTTAATTCTTATTCTTATTCTTATTCTTATTCCTTGTTCATGATTCTATATTCCTCTGTTCCTCTGTTCTATATTCCTCTGTTAACAGTAGTTACAGCTTCGCCCCGTCAGTCCCAAAATAGTTTTGGACGACGAGCTTGGTGATTAAGAAAAAAGATTTGGCCTCATTTCAATAGCATTAAATATCTCCTGCATAAACATGTATGCAGAGATCCATTTTAAATACTTTAAAAAAAGTCTAACTTGGTGGGACTTTTGGTCGTATCATAATATTAAGATTCAGGTCTAATTTGGGTATCGTACAGGCAAAAGTATTAAGGATATTTCGCTAATAAAAGAGCATTAATACCTGTTTTATATCGGTATAAATACCCGGGTATTCATGCCAGTAAAAAGGATTTGGAATCAGGGGGGAGCGGTACTATTGGATGGGGAGGGATGGGGGAGAGGGGGATAGGGAATAGGGAATAGAGAATAAAGAACAAGGAATAAGAATAAGAATGTAGAATGAGAATTTAGAATTTAGAATGTAGAAGTGGGTGTTGAGTTCATTATTGGGGGTTATTCATATTTTTTCTTGCTGTTTTTACACTTTTGACCAATATGCTTATCAGTTCATTGTTCTCTTCAATCAGATAAGAAATATCTTCCGGAGATTGTTTATTGTTTAACCTTTCAATAATCCTTAAACCTGCAAAAGTCTCTCTTAGCTCTTTTAGAGAGACTTTAACTTTGTGAATGAAATCTCTTCTGGATTCAGCACTTTGAGCTTCGCTGTAATTTAGAACCGCAGATGATACAGATCTCATGAGTTGGTCTGAAAAATAAATTCCAGTATTTGATTTTGGTAAGTTTTCTGTAAGATGAATGACTTTTATTGAAAATTCAATCATCCTTTCATCCAGGTCAAAGCTTTTCATAAAAAGGTATAATTAGTAGATCTCTATCTAATTAATACCCAAAAACAGGAAATGTCACAGGCATAAGTTAATATTTATTCACACCCACCCCACTTCTACATTCTCATTCTTATTCCTTGTTCGTGATTCTCTATTCCCGTTCTTATTCTTATTCTTATTCCTTGTTCCTTGTTCTTTATTCCTCTGTTCTCTATTCTCCCAGCTTATACCACAGCATCCCCGCATACTCATGGATGGCTTTTCCCATCTTGCTGATGTTGCAGGCGGCGGGTATCCATGAACGGAAATTGCGTTTACTGCCTTTTTTTATAAAGTGATTGGTCGGGGCAGGAATGGGATCGAGGCCTGCATGACGAAATGAATACATGGCCCTGGGCATGTGGACTGCATTAGTGACAAGGATCAATTGTGCTGAATCGCCAAAGATCCTTTTGTATTCGGTAGCTTCCTGCCATGTATTTTCGGGCAGGGTTTGTTGCATGATGTGTTGTGGTTCCACGCCCAGCAGTATGGCCGCTTCTGCCAGTACGGTGGCCTGAGGCTTTTCCTCTTTCCCACGGCTGCCCGAGGTGATGATCATGCTGCCCGGGATCCGGCGCTGCAGGCGTATGCCTTCTGCCAGGCGTCCCAGCGCCGCGACAGACAGCTGGTTGTTGGCCGGCAGTCGTAGGTCGTTGGTATGCCCGCAGCCGAGCACCAGGATATATACCGGCTTCCCGGTATTATTAAGCGCATTTTCTGAAAACACTTCATAGCGGCCCTCCAGGTTTTTCACAAGCAGGTTCGGGATAAAAGAGGTGGAGACCAGCAGCAGCCATAATAGGGCAATAAAAGCCATATAGCGGGATGCTTTTTTCTTCCTGCGCCAGTAAAAGATAAAAGCTACTCCAAGTATTATCCAGAAAACCGGCATGGGAAGGATTATGTTGGATAAAAGTGTTTGCATTAATAGATTATAGGGAATTATTAGTTATTAATGATTAATTAAAAGTGGAGATTGGGAATTCAGAATTTTAAGTGTTGAATGATTCGAACTTCTTGCCTGCCTGCTGGCAGGCAGGTCCCCCTGTTCATTATTCTTATTCTTATTCCTTGTTCGTGATTCTCTATTCATTTACCCACTTCTCCTCAGGCTCCTTACCCAAAAGCGTATATGCAATGATCATCATATCCATTCGGAAGCTGCGATGTTTGAGATATTTCATGTTGATGCGCACCTTATCGGGATAGATGACCTCGTTGTTATATTTTACCGGGTCAGGCTGTTGTGCGAGGATCTCTTCCTCCCGGGCATATTTCATACTGGAGGGGCTGGTAATGCCGGGTTTGAGGGACAGGATCCTGCGTTCATCCCCCTGCAGCTTGTCGGCATAACCTGGTACATCGGGCCGGGGGCCCACGAAGCTCATGTCGCCTTTGAGGACATTATACAGTCCGGGCAGTTCATCCAGCTTATATTTTCTCAGGGTGGCACCCAATGGGGTGATGCGGCTTTCGCCTTTCACGGATATGCTGTTCCCTCCATGGCCTACGCTCATGGTTCGGAATTTTACCATTTTAAATAATTTACCATGCTGACCCACCCGTTTTTGGGTGAAAAATGCAGGGCCGGGCATTTTTATTTTTATTAAAAGGCTTATGACGAAGAATACAGGAAGAAATATGATGAGCCCGAATAAAGAAGCAATGAGGTCGAAGATTCGTTTTAATAGCATAGAAGTCAGAAGTCAGTAGTAAGAAGTCAGTAGTCAGTAGTCAGAAGTCAGTAGTCAGAAATCAGAAGTCAGAAGTCAGAAGTCAGAAGTCAGAAGTCAGTAGTCAGTAGTCAGAAGTCAGAAGAATTATCGAATAAACGAATCAACATATAAACTACTTTGGTTTAGGTATTGCAATTACTCTTTCTTTGTGCCTGTAGAAAACCACTGAATCATCATCAATATTTCTGTCTAACACCATACCTGCAGCTATTTTATTTTTGTTACCAATTTTAATTCCGGGGATGGTCGCACTATTAATTCCAAATAAATTTTCATCACCCACCTCTGTAAAGCCTGAAAAACAAACATTTGGACTGATAAAATTAAATTTTCCCACTTTGGTGTCATGGCCTAAGCTGCATCTTGAATTGATCAGGCTAAAGTCATCGATACTCACATTAGGGCCTATATTGGCATTCGGGCAAATAATGACTCCCTGGCCTAATTTAGCTGATTCAGATACATAGGCATTGTGATGCACAAAAGACACAAATTTTGCACCTTCTGAAAGAAATTTATCTACAAAAAATTTGCGATACTTTAAATTAGCAATCCCTATCAGGTACGCACAATCCTTCCTGATCTGATGATTCCTGACTCCACCCAGTAAGGGAGCTGATAATTTGTAGGCCTCATAGTTAAGCGGGTTATCATCGAGAAAGCCAATGACATGCAGATCATTATTTCCGGCTTTATTGTTATAGCGAATGTATTCATCAATTTCAGCTCCGTGTCCTCCTGCACCAATTATTATAATGTCTGTCATATTATTATTCTCTAATTTAAGAAAGAAATCCAGGTTCCTTTAGTGTCAATATCATTTGTTAGTTATGCCTTTTTCAAGAAGCAAGAAGTCAGTAGTCAGAAGTCAGTAGTCAGAAGTCAGAAGCCAGAAGACAGAATGGAAGCTAAGTTTGGAGTTTAAAATCACTGGTGTCCGGTTAAAACTTCATCGGATTCTTACTGAATGTCTGTTGCAAGTTTGATGCAAATCACTCGACTCCGCTCGTGATGACAACTTATCATTTTTTTAACTTGGAAGGGCGCGGCGCTCTAGCCAAGTAGCAAATAAAAAGCGTAAGTTTAGCGCCGCGCCCTTCCTTGTTTTAAGCCTAATAAGTTGTCACCCCGAGCGAAGACGAGGGGCCTCCTCCATTTGAGTTTTTCTTAGCCCCTTTTAATCCAGTTGCTTCAAAACTTAACATCTACAAGTGTTTTCCAAATCCAAATGAATTTTAACCGTACACCAGTAGTTCGAAATTTCCTATTGACTTGACTATTAGATATAAATTAATTAAAGCCTGGCTCCTTACCAGGGTGTTTTAATGTGCAGTATAACCTCCATCCACGATCAGGTTCGTACCGGTAATCCATCCCGAGCCATCGGATAACAGGAAGATACATGCGTTGGCAACATCTTCGGCTTTCCCCAGGCCCAGGGGATGCATATCCTTTATCCTGTTCAATGAAGCTTCATCCTTGCTGTAGATCGCTTTCTCCGACATCGGGCTTTCGACTACTCCGGGAGAAATACAATTTACCCTGATATTTTTCCGGGCCAATTCAATTGCCAGTGATTTCGTACCGGCAATTAATGCACCTTTTGTCATTCCATAAAGCACTTTTCCTGTTTCACCGACAATGCCCATAACAGATGATATGAAAATAATGCTGCCTCCATTTTTTGCCATGAGTTTCTTTTTGATTAGCAATCTGCAAAGATTAAAGCCCATAGCTACATTATTTTGGAAAAACAGTTCCATCTTTTCAGGCGTGACCCTGCGAAAAGGTAAAGTAGTAGATATCCCGGCACAATTTATTACACCATCAATATTACCCAATTTGGATTCGATATCGTTTAAAACTTCTTCAAGTTTATCATAATCAAGAAGATCGAGAGGGTACATCAGATGTTTATTTTCATCATCCAGTGAAGTCAGGGTCTCCTTTAATCTTTCCGTATTGCGACCCATGAGAATGAGCTTTGCTCCTAATTGACTGCAATTAATGGCACACTGACGCCCGATACCGGATGACGCTCCTGTAACAATGATAGTTTTATCATTCAGACTGAACGGCTTATTCTTATCACTCATTTAAAATTATATTTCTACTAATTCACTGATATGGCAATTTTTAAAATTAAGTATTGCAGTTGCCCAGGATAATCCAACACCAAAACCACAAAGAAGGACTTTTCTCTTTTCATCAAGTTTATCCTGCAATTCTGTGGCAATGGTAAGTGGTATTGAAACCGAAGAAGTATTTCCAAATTTCTCAATAGACATGGGGATCTTATCTTTATCGAGCTTCAGTTTTTTTGCCAGGTAAGAATTGATGTAGTCATTGGCCTGGTGGAAGACGAAATAATCGATGCTTTCCTTGTCCGTTTCTGCATACTCCAATGTGTTTTTCACATCTTTAGGTACTTCCCTGATCAGAAAATTAAAAACATCCGGGCCATTCATATATGCCTGTTCGTCACTTCTGATATTACCATGCTCATCGATTACCTTTTCTTTTAATGTTTCGATAGAGCTGGGATTTCTGTAGCCGCCGGCATGAATCATTATCAGGTTTCCCCGTGAACCATCTGAATTCAATGAAAAAATACTTTCTTCATATTTCTCATCCTTTTCAATTAATGCTGCAACGCCTGCATCGCCAAATAGAAAGGCTGTATTCCTGTCTTTTGGCGAATAAACCTTCGAACGGGTTTCTCCGTCAAGCAGCAAAGCTTTTCTGAAGCCATGTTGCTGCATATATGAGTAAACAGTCGACAATCCATAAATAAATCCTGAACAACCCATATTGACATCAAAGGCAATGGCGCTTTTCGACAGGTTTAAACGGTGTTGAAGAATTATTGAAGTGGCAGGCATTTTATAATCCGGTGTTTGCGATACAAAAACCAGCAAATCGATTTCTGTGCGATCGATATTCATGTCTGTCAGCAGCTTATCAGCAGCAGCGAAACACAGGTCAGATGCACAGGTGTCTTTATCGGCGAAACGCCGCTCCTTTATCCCGATCTTATCAACTACTTCTTTTACTGATTCAGTATCGAAATAAGTTGTGTACTTATAATTATCAATAATATTCCCGGGAACAGCGGCTGCCAGTCCGCTAATGCCTACATTTTTATACTCCAGATATGCCATAGCCTAATTATTGTCCATTCTGTTTTTTACTTCATTGATGAGATCTTCCAGGGTAATCAATTTTCCGAAATCATCATTTTCTATGGAGACCTCAAATTCCTCGTCCAACATGGCAATTAATTCCAGGTAGCCCAGTGAATCCCATTCGGGATAGTGACGAAACTCATCTTTTAAATCAAGCTCCCGGTCTTCTATCTCCAAAATTTCCTTAAGTAAATTGATAAATTTTTCTTCCATGGTAATAGTCTTTAAATAACTAATCTTTAATATTTCGAATTTGCATAAACGCTTCTGCCCGGTCAAATCCTACGGTTGCACCCCTGAATTTTGCCAGGGCTTCTATTGCTTCCAGGGAGCGTGGATTCGGAAAAGGCCTGATCTGGCTTTTAAAACACTCCATCGCTTTCAATTTTACGTCAAATTGATTTGTTACGTTTACAAAATGGTTTGGTATAAAAGCATCGTCACCAAAAGGCGCTGCCCATTCCGTTTCAGAAAGTGTTTCGTAGCAATAAATTTCTTTGACACTATATTGTTCAACAGGCCTGGAAGCAACAAGCCCTGCGTTGAAAACGATCGTATGGTCATGATGAATATCTCCCCGGTGAGGAAGGAAAACAATTTGAATATTAAATTTTTTAATTACATCTGCAATTGCTTTCGATATTTCGGAGATAGAAACCGTATCCAGTTCAGGCGCTGGAAAATCAAGGAATATTGTTTCTTTTACTCCTAAGATATGATGTGCGTTCCTTGCTTCTTTGCGCACATTGTCTATTCGTTCATCGCTGTAAAACTTAGATGTGCCTCTGCTAATAACCAGAACATACATCTGATCGCCAGCTTCCGCATATTTTTTCATTATCCCGCCGCAGCCAAGAACTTCATCGTCGGGGTGGGGGGCAATGACTAAAATGTTCTTCATTTTAATTTTATTTTTCTTGATTTTCTATTACTTGCTCCCAATTATATCCACAGTTCATTAAGTAGTCAATTACGGATACATTTGATTGAAAATCGCCCCATAATTGAGGATATTCAAATGGTTTAAATACAGAATACCTGAGTTCGATGCCTCGCTTATTAAAATTTTCCTCATTCTGGTAGGCTTTGGCTCCGGCTCCTGAATAATAAATCTCTCCACCTAATGCGTTACAGGTATCAAAAATTTTTTCTTCGCGAGCTGTATTGAGATTTAAATCAGAAGATAATACAAAATCTGTATTGATATCCAATTTATTACAGAAAAACATAATAATTTCCTGGTTCAAATGAGAAAGACTATCATAATCTTTTGACAATAATTCTGATAAATCTGTAAAAATTTGTTCAAAATATTTAGCTTTCTTATAGTTAAA
>JAIOSQ010000246.1 GCA_021107535.1 Bacteroidales bacterium
AAGAGGTTATTGGTCAATCGTTCAATATCACCATCAGCCACTTGGGTGAGGAACTTGAATATTCAGGTGCAGAAGAATTAATCTATGATTATGGGAGCGGTGATATGAAAAACATTTCCTCCGACATTCAGGCATTTTTTCCCGACCTGCCTGAAACCCCGGTGAAAGTTGACGATTCCTGGGCCTCTACAGAAACCATCACCGAAAAGAGTGAAAAAGGCTTTATCGAAATAACAACAAACAATATTTACACATTCTATGGCCTTGAGAAAATTAACGGGAGAGATTGTATGGTGATCAACACAACATTCACCGGAACAATTAGGGGAGAAGGACAGGAACAGGGCATGGACCTGCTCACCAGCGGAGAAATTGTGGGGACAGGAAGCTGGTATTTTGCCTATAAAGAAGGTGTATTTGTTAAATCAATGATTGAAGGCGCCGGAAAAACCACAACAGAGGTAAAGGGACCACAGGAAATGTCGATTCCGGCAACCAGAACGTATACTATGAAAACTGAATTGGTTAATTAAGTTATAATTGATATCTAATGAACACACCGGAAATAATATTGCTGGCCTTGCTCCTTTTTTTTATGAGCATTCATGTCACGTCAAGTATGCTGATCTGTAATTTTCTCGCAAAAAGAGGTGAAAAGCTCAATATTTTTCTACTACGACTGAAAATACTTTTGTATGCCAGCAGGTATAAATCCATCACCATAGAAGAATCCGGGCAAACCGGGAAATTGTATTACTGGTGGATCATTTCTGTTAACCTGGCATTGCTGAGTTTTGTGATTTTAATAATGTTCAGCCTGTTTCCAGATTTGATGGATCATATTACCCAGATGACCGGTATTAATATTGCTCTTATCATACAACAAATTAAACTTTTGTAGGAAAAAGTGAATGCCGGATTTGTATTAAAGCGGGGATTATGAGACAGATGATAAACCTATTTTTTCCAGACAATAAATGATGCAGGTAAAACATGTGCCAGATATAATAAGGAGACAAAAACAATAATACTTACCTGCAGTTCAGTTAGTGAGTATACAAATAATACAGCAAGGGCAATAACAGTGAAGATCCCGTAAGCAACCCGAAGGGATTCATATATTTGCCCTGCTTCACGTTCATCCAGCTTTTTGAAGGAACGGTGTACCTGTTTCCAGGCCTGAGTGCGAATATATGTCAATATGAAACTTATCAGCCAGACCAATATCGCTCCTGAAATGGCCAAAATCGCTAAAACCGGGAAGCCGGAGTCTTTATAAAATTCGAAAAGAAAAACTATTGCAGCCAGGCTGAGATAGTTTAATGTCATACCAATGCGGCGGTTTGTCAATGAAATTTTTGTGTTCATTTTATTATTTTTTTAGTCCATAAATTTCTTCACTCATAGGTTTCATGGGGGAGATTGAAAAAATATATTCAATAGGGAGCCCGAATACTTCAGCAATTCGAAAAGCCAGGTCGAGACTTGGATTATACTCTTCCCTCTCCAGGTACCCGACCGTTTGAAAGTTTACCCCTATTTTTTCAGCCAGTTCTTTCCGGCTCATTCCCCTTTCACTGCGCAAAACAGCAATACGATTGTATAGTTTTCTTGAATCCATGCTGCAAATATAATATATATTGTTGTATATTTACAACTTTTTGTATAATATTTTTAATATTAATTTTAAACTCTTTCTAAATCAAGACTTTCTGGCGGGGTAAAATTCACAATTCATGTTCAATTCTTTTGGAAGGAACGAATATTCACCGTATTTTTGCACGGATTTTCAGACCATTAAACAGAACAGCCTTATGCCCAAGAAAAAACTCGTCAGCATTTTTGCCGGCCGTCAGTCGAGATATCTGGCTGAAAAGATTGCAGAAAATTATGGTATTGAACTTGGCAAGTCAATAGTTACAGAGTTCTCTGACGGGGAGTTTCAACCTTCTTTCGAGGAAAATATAAGGGGAAGGGATGTTTTTATTGTGCAATCAACTTTTTCACCTGCTGACAACCTGTTTGAATTGCTGATGATGGTTGAATCTGCACACAGGGCATCGGCCAGGAATATCGTTGCCGTGATTCCGTATTTTGGTTTTGCCAGGCAGGACAGAAAAGACAAGCCAAGGGTATCCATTGCATCTAAACTGGTTGCCAACCTGCTTGCGGTGGCCGGTGTTACGCGTGTCATCACCCTTGATCTGCACGCAGACCAGATCCAGGGATTCTTTGATGTCCCTGTTGATCATCTGTATGCATCGTCAATCTTCATTCCATACCTGAAAGAATTAAATCTTCCGAATCTGACCATGGCCTCACCTGATACGGGTGGTACGCGTAGGGCAGCTTCCTATGCCAAGATGCTGAATACAGATTTCGTGATCTGTTATAAGCAAAGGGCCAAACCAAATGAAGTTACTAAAATGGCCCTTGTGGGAGATGTAGAGGGAAGGGATATCGTTCTGGTTGATGACATTATCGATACAGCCGGAAGTATGACCAAAGCTGCACAACTTATGGTCGATAACGGAGCAACCAGCGTCAGGGCCTTTTGCACACATCCTGTCTTTTCAGGCCAGGCATACCAACGCATTGAAGAATCTCCATTCACAGAAATGGTAGTATCCGATACCATCCCGCTGAAAAAGAAATCCGATAAGATCACTGTTCTTTCTACCTCAAAGCTTTTTGCAGATGTGATCGAAAGGGTTGAAAGCAACAAATCGATCAGTTCATTGTTTAAAATCCAATAATATATACTAATCATTTAAATTTTTAATTATGCAAACAGTATCATTGAGCGGTTCCCTTCGCGGGAACGTAGGGAAAAAAGATGCTAAGGCACTTCGCCAGCAAGGGCTGGTACCCTGTGTCCTATACGGAGGCAAAGAACAATTCCATTTTCATCTCGATGAAAAGGATTTCAAAAAAATAGTTTACACTCCTGAAACATATCTTGTCAAGCTTAAACTTGGCGACAATGAAATAGAATCCCTGTTACAGGACATACAGTATCATCCGGTCACGGATAAGATATTGCATGCTGACTTCATGGAAATTTTCACAGATAAGCCTGTTAAAGTAGCTATTCCTGTTCATCCTGTCGGAGCTTCCGAGGGTGTCCTGAAGGGAGGGTCATTGAACCATATCCTTCGCAAACTCATTGTGAAAGCTTATGTAAAGGATATTCCTGATGGGATAGACATTGATATTTCAGGTCTCGATATCGGCGATTCTGTTAAGATCAGTGACCTAAATATTGACAAACTTACTTTTCTGGATCCCGAAAACAGGGTGATCCTATCTGTAAAAGTAACCCGCATGGCAGTTGACGTGGAAGAAGAAGAAGAAGAAGAAGAAGGTGTTGAGGGTGAAGAAGGCGAAGGTGTTGAAGGTGGTGAAAAACCTGCTGAAGGTGGTGAAAAACCTGCTGAAGGTGGTAAAAAACCTGCTGAAGGTGGTGAAAAACCTACCAAATAGCAAGGATTAAAATTTTGACATTTACAGGATGTATGCCATGAGTATGCATCCTGTTTTTTTATTTTCCTTTATTATCTTTGTATTATGAAATACCTTATCGTCGGACTGGGAAATATCGGAGACGAATATGCCAATACCAGGCATAACATTGGTTTTATCATAGCTGATGCCATGGCACAGCAGGCGGAAGCAGTGTTCAAACCGGAAAGATATGCTTCGATCACAAAGATCAAATACCGTGGAAAGATCCTGGTCATAATCAAACCCTCCACCTACATGAACCTCAGCGGTAAGGCAGTCCGCTACTGGATGGAGAAAGAAAAGGTCCCGGCCAACAAAACACTTGTCATTACCGATGATATTGCCCTCCCTCCCGGCAGCCTTCGCATGCGCAAAAAAGGTGGAGATGGAGGTCATAACGGACTCGAAAATATCATCCTTAGTCTTGGCACAGAAATATTTCCTCGTCTGAGAATCGGTGTCGGTGGTGACTTCGCACGCGGCTACCAGGCCGATTATGTCCTCGGAAAATGGACGCGTCAGGAAGAAGAGATGATGATACCTAAAATTGGCATGGCCGTTGAAATGATCAAGAGTTTCGTGGCACATGGCATTGATAAAACCATGACCGATTACAATAACAAATAGAAATCAAGCTTTTAAGCGTTTGGCAATGACCTGTGCTATTTCCTCAATCGGAATTCTTTCCTGTTTCATGCTATCGCGTTCGCGGATGGTAACAGTATTATCTTCCAACGTCTGATGGTCAACCGTGATGCAGTATGGGGTGCCGATGGCATCCTGCCGACGGTAACGCCTTCCGATAGCATCCTTTTCGTCATACTGACACATATAATCCATCTTTAGCTTGTCCATGATCTCGCGTGCCTTCTCCGGCATACCATCCTTTCTGACGAGGGGCAGGATGGCCGCTTTGATGGGAGCCAATACCGGTGGAATTTTCATCACTACACGTTCAGAACCATCCTCAAGCTTTTCCTCAGTAAAGGAATAACTTAAAACAGCCAGAAATGTCCGGTCGAGGCCAATGGACGTTTCTACAACATAAGGGACGTAGCTCTTATCCAGTTCCGGATCAAAATACTGCAGTTTCTTGCCGGAATACTCCTGGTGAGCATTCAAATCGAAATCCGTTCTGGAGTGGATCCCTTCCAGCTCTTTAAAACCTATTGGAAAATTAAATTCAATATCGGTGGCGGCATTGGCATAATGAGCAAGTTTATCATGGTCGTGGAACCTGTAATTCTCTGCCGGTATGCCCATGGAAAGATGCCATTTCATGCGTTCTTCCTTCCAGTATTCAAACCACTTGAGTTCTTCACCAGGCCTGACAAAAAACTGCATCTCCATCTGTTCAAACTCCCGCATACGAAAGATGAACTGCCTGGCTACGATCTCATTTCTGAAGGCTTTTCCGGTCTGTGCAATGCCGAAAGGCACTTTCATTCTACCCGATTTCATTACATTCAGGAAATTTACGAAAATGCCCTGCGCTGTTTCCGGCCGAAGGTAAATTTCACTGGCACCTTCTGAAAGTGATCCTATTTGTGTAGCAAACATCAGGTTGAACTGGCGCACATCAGTCCAGTTTCGTGAACCTGAAACCGGACATGCGATCTCAAGATCTTCAATGAGTGTCTTTATCCCCTCGAAGTCATTGGCATCCATTGCTCCATAAAGGCGCTTTTTGATCTCTTCGGTCTTTTCTTTATAGCCCAGCACCCTCGGATTGGTAGTAATGAACTGCTGTTTATCAAAACTGTCGCCGAATCGCTTTGCAGCTTTGCTCACTTCCTTGTTGATCTTTCCTTCAAGCTTTGCGAGATAATCCTCCACAAGCACATCGGCACGATAGCGCTTTTTGGAATCTTTGTTATCGATCATAGGGTCGCTGAAAGCATCTACATGACCGGAAGCTTTCCATACCGTAGGATGCATAAAAATAGCTGTATCCACTCCAACAATGTTCTCGTGATGCTGAACCATGGCCTTCCACCAGGAATCTTTAATGTTGTTCTTCAATTCCACGCCATACTGTCCGTAATCATAAACGGCACTCAGCCCATCATAAATTTCACTTGATTGAAACACAAACCCATACTCCTTGGCATGAGCGATCACTTTCTTAAAAATATCTTCGTTGTTTGCCATGCTGCAAAAATAGGAAAAGAAGTCAGAAGTCAGAAGACAGAAGTCAGTTTCCTTGTTGCCGTGGCTATATTACCAAAAAGATATGTGAGGTTAT
Source organism: Bacteroidales bacterium (assembly GCA_021107535.1). Classification (GTDB taxonomy): domain Bacteria; phylum Bacteroidota; class Bacteroidia; order Bacteroidales; family B18-G4; genus B18-G4. The sequence continues at coordinate 5,750 of JAIOSQ010000246.1, forward strand.
AATATAGAAGACAGGGGTCATTATATATTGGAGAAGGTTTTCCTGATGACTTAATTAAAAACGCACACCAAACCCCTGAGAAATTAATACATGATTATATCTTATCGTGGTTTGAGGCAACTCATCGCGGTATGGATCTTCATTGAATGGGCCAATTTCAATATTTCCAACATATCTGTACTGCACATTTAATTCAAAAAAGCAACGGGTCTTTTTGGGGATTCTTAATCCGAAATCAATTAAAAATCCAACTTTTGTTTGCTTATATTCACAATCGGGCCCTTCTATATGGTCTCCACTTTCCCAGGTCTTTGTGAAATATACAGCAGGCCCAATGCCAATTTTTACAATATCATATGAATTATATGAAAAGACAGGTGAAACAAAATAAACTGAATAATCTACTTGCAAATAGTGACCCCAGGTGTCAATTTTGTATCCATGCGTACTCCCAAGCTTAGATATTCCGCCTACAATTCCAATTGAAAATGGAGATCTCAGATAATATTTCACACTCATCATCAATGACGGTATATACTTATAAGTGTATGGATGATCCTTGCCTGATCCCCCAAACCAACCACCGCCACTTCTATTGTTAAATCCATTTTGTATCATATGCTCTTCTATTTGTTTTGATGGTCCACCTGCAATCCAACCAAGGTGTAATCCAATTGACCATTTCTTTAATTTCAGGATCTCAGATGATTGAGGTTGTTGAGCTGTCGAGGCAGTTATGATAAAACTGCTGATCAGTAGAGTTAATGCTAATTTTTTCATGACTGAAGATTTTCGGGTTCATAAAAATGTTTAATAGCTCAAAGTTAAATCAGTAATGCGATGAAACATAATTGATTAATACAAGGTAATCATGACCATTTGCAATATTTCAGGAATTCATGAATTGATAGTTGCAGAACTATTGCTTATAATATTTTGATAATGCAATCTTCCAGTTATTTGCACATATTGCGAAATATTATTGGTCAATTATTAGTTTCTGCAAATTTTTCACCGCTGGACAATAGCGGTCATAAACAAAGATGATATCCTCTAAGTTTCGCCAAAACTTCGGTGGACACAGTTTAATTGTGGAACCTGGATTTTATAGAATTGCTTACATTTACCCTTCAAAATCAGATCCCATGAGAAAAACCGCATTATCATTACTGATCATTCTGCTGCTATTGCTGAATGCATGTACAACACATAAAGATGGAATTGAATTCCTGAGTGGTGATTTCAGCATCAAGATCGGCGAAAATGGAAATATTTCCAGCTTATATGATCTTGACAATGGAAGGGAGCACTTGCTAAGCGATTCTATTAGCTGTCTCATATGCATGCGTTTTGATGGAAAAATACTCCAGCCTCAATCCGTAGTTTATCAACAAGAAAAGAAAATGCTATATTTCTTTTTTGCTGGAGACAGGGAAGTTAAGGTGAAGGTGGATCAACATGTGAATTACCTGGCCTTTGAATTGTATAATATTCGTTCGAAAACGAAGCCTGATCTGCTTATTTGGGGGCCTTTTTATACAAACATCAGTGAAACCATCGGTGAAACTGTTGGTGTGGTAAGAAATAGCGATTTTGCCCTCGGTATTCAATCCCTGAATCCTAAAACCCTGGGTGGTTATCCATGGCTTGAGAATGATGTCATGCCCGAAATGGACTATTTCGACCAGGAGAACTATGCTGACCTGAAGCAGGGAGGCATCGCGCATACCCTCTACCGTATCGAAGCAGCACGTCCCGTTCAGGGTGGCAGTGTACTCCATGCTTATTGCCGTAACCGCTACGATGACAGGTCCGTGCTAAACTGGGGATACGACAATTATATTGTGAAGGCTTTTGATGACGGAGGGCTAATTGGTTCCTCCCTGGCCCTTTTTGGATGTAAGCCTGAAAATGTACTTTCAACGATCGCTGACATAGAAATTTCTGAGGGATTGCCCCATCCGGAGATTAACGGAGAATGGAGTAAAACGGCTTCGCAGGCATCCTCAGCATATATGATCATGGGATTCGGCGAGGAAGATTTTGACAGAGCGCTGGCTTATACTGAGCAGGCCGGATTGAAATATCTTTATCACTCCGGGCCATTTGAGACCTGGGGGCATTTTATCCTCAATAAGAATTTTTTCCCGGAGGGAAGAAGGAGTTTGAAAAGATGCGTGGAAAAAGCTGAAGAAAAAGGAATTTCCATCGGATTGCATACTCTTTCAAATTTCATTACTACCAATGATGCTTATGTAACACCGCTCCCGGACAAGCGTCTTGCAGAAGTTGGTTACACACTGCTGTCTTCCGACATCGGCCCCGCCGATAACGCAATCACGATAAAAGATCCGGCGCGCTTCAATCAGTTCAGAAACAATTACCTGAAAGCCGTGCGTATCGCTGATGAGATCATTCGCTACGCGGCTGTTAGCGAAACGGAACCATGGACATTGATCGATTGCCAGCGAGGGGCTTTCGGAACTACAGCTTCTGCTCACTTAATAAATGAACCCATCTTCAAACTGGCTGATCACGCTTATAAGGTTTTTCTTTCCAATCCCGGACTGACCTTTGAAATTGCCGAAAATATCGCGAACCTATACAATGAAACCGGAGTGAGGCAGATATCTTTCGACGGGCTGGAAGGATGCCGCTCAACCGGACTTGGCAATTATGGGGAGATCCTTTTCACAAGCACCTGGTATCATCATCTTGATGAGGATATTCAAGCCCATTATATTGCCGATGCCAGCCGCTCTTCGCATTATTTCTGGCATATCTTCACCCGTATGAACTGGGGAGAACCATGGTATGCAGGCTTTCGGGAAAGCCAGACGCAATATCGTTTAAAAAATCAGAAATATTTCGACAGGAACTATATACCAAATATGTTGGGGTGGTTCCTGATGAAACCGGCTACGAGCATAGAAGATATTGAATGGCTGCTGGCACGTTCGGCCGCTTTTAATGCCGGTTATGCTTTTGTTACATCATATGAATCACTCGAAAAGAATGGATACACAAATGAGATCCTGGCAGCTATTTCTTTATGGGAAGATGCCAGGATGAACGGGGTTTTTACCGCCGGGCAGAAAAAATTGATGGAGGATGTAAATAATGAGTTCCACCTTGAAAAAGCAAGTGATACTACCCTCCTTCTCACCAGGATACACCCATACAGGATAAAGCATGAAAATATCCAAAGACAACCCGGAGAACCTGTTTCTTCCACCCTTAATTTTGATAATCCGGGAGAAGAGCAGATCATACAGTTTATTATCTCGGCAAACAAAAGTACGCTCATCAACCCCCAATTTGAAATTGACGGGAACAGGTTTATCACAGTGCCGGTAAAGTTAAACAACGGTGAGCATCTAAAGTTTAACGGGCAGTTTGCCAAAATATATTCAGCTGAATGGCAATTATTGAAATCTATCAGCCTGGATAAGGGCAAATTAACTATCAAGCCAGGACAGCATCAGATGGAAGTATCATGTGATTTCATGGGAACAGATGGGGGGATGCAGATAGAACTCAGGTTGAAGGGCATGAGCGAGACGATATATGCAAACTAATATCAAATAAGCCAGCAAATGAAGCACCTTTATATCATATCACTCTTTGTCCTTCTTATCAGCTCGTCTGTTTATGCACAGCAGTATTCATATCCATTTCTGGATCATGAACTGGACCATAAGGCAAGAACGGAAGATTTGATATCAAGACTTACGCTTGTTGAAAAAGCAAATATGATGCTGTACAACAGTCTTGCCATCGAGCGGCTTGGCATCCCCGAATACAATTGGTGGAACGAATGCCTGCATGGTGTGGCAAGAGCAGGGAAAGCCACAGTTTTCCCTCAGGCCATCGGACTGGCCGCCACTTTTGATGATGATCTCATCTTTCGCATTGCAGAGGTTATCTCCGATGAAGCCAGAGCCAAGCATCATGAAGCAGTCAGAAGGGGAAACAGGGCGCAATACTTTGGCCTTTCATTCTGGACCCCAAATATCAACATTTTTCGCGACCCCCGTTGGGGCAGGGGACAGGAAACCTACGGCGAAGATCCATATCTCACTGCTATGATGGGAAGTGCTTTTGTGAAGGGACTTCAGGGCGATGATCCCCGCTACCTCAAAGCAGCAGCCTGTGCAAAGCACTATGTGGTACACAGTGGGCCGGAAGTTTCCCGGCATCATTTCAATGCCGTTCCCGATGAAATTGATTTCAGGGAAACTTATCTTCCGGCATTCAGGGAATTGGTGAAAGCAGATGTGGAGGCCATCATGTGTGCTTATAACCGGACCTATGGTGAACCATGCTGTGGCAGTCCTTTTCTTTTACATAAGATCCTGCGGGAAGAATGGGGCTTCGGCGGCCATGTTGTATCCGACTGCTGGGCCCTGGACGACATCTGGGCAAGACATAAGGTAAAAGACAACAGGGTTGAAGCAGCTTCCATGGCAGTACAGGCAGGAGTGAACCTGAATTGCGGATACATTTACACTTATCTCCCTGAGGCAGTAGAAAAGGGGCTGATCAGTGAGCAGGATGTCGACAATGCACTCAGGCCACTGCTTCATACCCGTTTCCGGCTTGGCCTGTTCGATTCCGACAACCTGAATCCTTACACCAGGATCCCGCCGGAAATTGTCAATTGTGACGCCCATCGTCAACTGGCCCGGGAAGCAGCTGTAAAATCTATTGTTCTCTTAAAAAACAATGGAGTATTGCCATTGAACAAAGACAGTATAAACAACATCTTTGTGACAGGTCCCATGGCAGCAGACCTTGCCGTTCTGGCAGGGAACTACAACGGATACTCAGGGGAGATGGTCACCGTCCTTGAAGGCATTGTCAATCATGTAGGGCCGGGCATTGCCGTCGATTACACAACGGGCGTATTGCTGAATAACGACAGTATTTTTTATGGGTTCTGGCATGCCGGGTATGCTGATGTAGTCATTGCGGTTATCGGCATCAATCGCCTGCTGGAGGGTGAAGAGGGTGATGCCATGTTGAATCTGAAAGGTGGCGACCGGACAAGTATTGAAATGCCCGAAAATCAGGTGGAATATATCCGTAAACTAAAAGAACGGATTGGAAACAAAAAGTTGATTGTGGTGGTAAGCGGTGGAAGTGCCATTGCCATGCCGGAAGTGGAAGAATTGTCCGATGCCCTCCTTTTTGCATGGTATCCGGGGGAAGAAGGAGGGAATGCCGTGGCTGATGTGATCTTCGGTAATGAAAATCCGGCAGGCCGGCTACCGATCACCTTTTATAAAAGTACGGACGACCTCCCTCCATTCGATGATTACAGTATGCAGGGAAGAACCTACCGATTTTTCGAAGGAAATGTTCAATTCCCCTTTGGGTATGGATTGTCGTACAGCAGCTATGAATACCTTGAAGCTAAGATAGACTACCGGGAAAAAAGAAAAGAGCAGCCATTGACGCTCATAGTAAATATAAAAAATACAAGCCTTATTGACGGAGAAGAAGTTATCCAGGTCTATTTCCGAACTCCGAACCCCGAGCCCCGAACCCCATTTAAATCCCTTGTTGGATTTAAACGGGTTTTTATTCCTGCCGGCAAAACTGTTAGAGTCAAAATACTCTTGTCTATCGATTTTATGAAACGATGGGATGTTGAAAAACAAGAATATGTTCTTTATCCGGACCAATATGAATTCCTCATTGGGGCTTCTTCGGAAGATATCAGGGTGGAATTAACATCACATCTGCCATAAGAAATCATACCTAAGTAAAGAATCCCCGTCCATCCGCGTGTCGCCGAAGCTTTAGCGGAGGCACAAGGGATATATGGAGTGTTTCTTAAAGAAATTCTAAGCACGAATATCTAAATCAAAATTAACTATAACAACTCCCTGATCATCTTTTCAGTCTCTACATCACCTGGGCGGCTCATATTATTCTTCACCATATTTCCATCTTTATCAATAAGGACATAATGAGGGATGTATCGTATGCCGTATTCTTCAAATACCGGCTTGCGGGTGTTGGCACCCAGACGATAATGAAGTCCGTGCAGCTGCAAAATGCGTATCATCCTTTCCCAGGCAAGGGAATCTTTATCGGTGCTAACATAGAGAAATACGACATCTTCATCCTGAAGCTTCTTTGCCAATTTGGCTGAATTTGGCATTTCTGATTTGCAGGGCCCACACCAGCTGGCCCAGAAATCGAGGTAAATGACATTACCTTTGTACCTGGCCAGTACGTCTTCAAAACCGAGATCCAGCAAATCTTCATCATCGAGATTATAAAGCATGGCATCTTCAGGCAAAGGCTGGCTTAGCTTGCGTACTACTTCTTCATATTGTTTGGTGATTGCATCTTTGTATTCCTGGTCTGTTACGTATTGCTCCACCAGTGGCATTATTATTTCAAATCCATCCACATTATAAGAATTAGCCAGATTATTGGTTTTGTTGAATAAATATAGCTGTAATTCAAAGGGTGTCAATAGTTGCTGTAAGCGAGCATAAAAAATGGAATCGTATACTGCCTTATCTGGTTTTTCATACTCCTCAAATATCTCTCTGTTCAGTTGTCTGCTAATATTGTATTTTAACCATACCTGATAGTTTTGATTCAGGTAGTCAGGGTTTTCAAATTTAACAGCATCCAGGGTAATATCTCCTACTCCGTTTATCAGGGCCTTATATTCTTCTGTAGTATCCTTTTTGCTGCTATAAGAAAGGTACTGCAAATTTGAAATTTTATTAAAATAAATATCCGTCTCCATATAAGAGATGAATTCAGGAGGAAGTTCATTTTGCTCTTTCAGCTGATCAAAATAATTAGAAGTCTTATCTGCAGTTGTATTAACCAATTCAATGTAGATACTTGTTGTTGTATCTTTTATTTTATAAAAACTAATAAAATCCTTGTTCTCAAAATCCTTAAACTTAAGGTAGTATTCTGCCAGTATATTATTCTTCTTTGCTCCATTTCCTTCATAATGAAGACTTTCATCAAATTCTTCTGTGTTAAGCGTGATAAATACGGAGTCACCCGGACATAAATACATCTGTGTGGATTCCTTGCCGTCGTACAACCTTACAGGCCTGCATTCCGGAAGTTCAAAACTTGTTTTGAAGGTGCCGTCTTCATTCAGGTAGACTGTATCCTTTATCAAATCTTCGGGTAAATCCGATACGGTGAAAATTAACAATTCTGTATTGGGGTTTTCAATTTTCCCATTCAGGATAACGATTTTATCTTCTTCCTGAAAGGGTTGACATGCCGTAAAAATGAGAACAAATGCAAGTAACAAAAGAAAGCCGGGGTTTTTCATAATGGGTGTAATTTGAGGTTTTTGCAGACTAAGGTAGGTAAAAAAAAGTATTGTCAAAAAACAGACAAGGACTAAAATTGCTCACATCCTTATTATTTAGATCACAAAACTTGAATAACTAAAACACCTTAATTTTACATTTATCCCCTACTTTATTACCAAAATGCATTATTAATTACTTAGTTCTCCTTCTAATCTTATTAATGTTTGAGAAAGGGGTATTAAAAAGATTTTGTAAATTGTTGGGTCATAATTAATCACTATTATAAAACCAAATTGCCATGAAAAAAATAATCTTTATGTTTTTTACGTCAATTATTCTGATTAGTGAATGTCATGCACAAACAACCATCACCTTACAATTTCTCGACACATGTTTTGTTTATCAGCCAGGTTCAATTGAGGGAAAGGATGCGAGGATAAACAGTCTGGAAATATATGGCGGAAATCAAATTGAATTGCCGGTGGATGCATGGACATGGTTTGGTGAGCCGGGGATCGACAGGAGTCTTATTGAATTTGATCTGTCAAATATTCCCACAAATACTGAGGTCTTAGAAGCAACATTGAATTTATACGGGGCTGAAGATCTGCCAACAGGAGGACATTCAACGCTTAGCGGATCCAATGAATTTATTATACAAAGAGTAACATCCTGGTGGGATGAAGACGCTGTATTATGGGCTACACAACCTCAGACAACGAGCTGGAACCAAGTGAACATACCTCCTTCCCAAGATCCCTATCAAGATTATGAGATCGATGTCACTGAATTGGTACAACATATGGTCACATATCCCGATAGTAATTTCGGTTTTCTAATGAAATTGAAGACAGAAGAACATTATAGAAAAGTCAATTTCGCCTCAAGTGATTATACTGACGATACAAAGCGTCCCAAACTAACTGTTTGCTTCACATATTCAGTTGGTCAGAAGGAATTAGCTGAAAAAAAATATAAAATTAAGGTATATCCAAACCCGACAAAGGATGTCTTAAATATAGAGTTTCCTCAGGAATTTTCGGGTACTCATAAACTTGGCATTTATGATTTAAATGGAAGAATGGTAAATATAGTTGAACCCGATGTGCTTGAAAATAGTTTAATCCAACAAATTTCCGTGGAGAATCTTCCTGATGGAGTGTTTATTATTCTCTTTGAATATTATAAGGGAAATTATATGTCAAAGTTTATCAAACACTAATTAGGATCAAGATGATGTTTATTCCATGGAAATTAAAATTGTTTCAAATGTTGAAACAACAAAAAAGCCTAACTATCTTTTATTTAGACAATTAGACTTTATTGTTTGTTGCCCGACTAGGGCTCGAACCTAGACTCTTCTGAACCAGAATCAGACGTGTTGCCAGTTACACCATCGGGCAGCGTGCACCGAAGCTTTAGCGCAGGTGTACTGCCAATTATAAACTAAAACTTCAGCTTATACTGCTCTCCTTCGCCAAGGCTTCGAAGAGCGATGTCCTCCTTCGCCGAGGCTTCGAAGAGCGATGTCCTCCTTCGCCGAGGCTTCGGAGGACGATGCAAAGATAAAAAGAAATTGGAAAATTCTTACTTTGATTTTTGAATTTTTGACCACGAATCCCGGAGGGGAACGGTGCGGTTAAATACGATGCTGCCGTCTTCCGATTGCTCAGCGTCAACACAAAAATAGCCTCTGCGCTCAAACTGAACCTTCAATTCTGCCGGTGCTCCCTTCAGGCCGGGTTCAACATATCCTTTTTTGATCTCAAGTGAGTCAGGGTTCAGGTTCGACTTAAAATCCTTTCCTTCTTCTGCTTCATCCGGATTCTCATTCAGAAAGAGCCTGTCGTACAGCCTGATTTCTGCAGGCAATGCATGTTGTGCCGATACCCAGTGCAAGGTTCCTTTCACCTTGCGGT
>JAIOSQ010000148.1 GCA_021107535.1 Bacteroidales bacterium
AGTCAGAAGTCAGTAGTCAGAAGTCAGTAGTCAGAAGTCAGTAGTCAGAAGTCAGTAGTCAGAAGGGTGTTGGGCTTGCGAATTGCCTAATTCTTCACTATAAAATCTTCACTCCAGATCGGCACTAGCCACTAGGCACTCGGAACTCGGAACTCCTGATCCAGCAACCAGTACCTAAAAAATGATCTAAAGTTTGAAATCAATCCTTCCCCTCTTAATAAAATGTTAAGAAATATTAATATCTCTTTCGATGGTCTTGCGAATTTTACTTTAGATTTGAGCAAATAAAAAGCTTATGCCCGATATAGATTACCTGAATTCAGTTTCAACACAAGTTAGAAGGGACATCATTCGCATGGTACATGGGGTTTTATCAGGCCATCCCGGCGGATCCCTGGGTGCCTGTGATTACCTGGTTGCATTGTACTTTGAGATCATGGACCATGATCCTGCCAACTTCTCAATGGATGGAAAAGGACAGGATGTTTTTATTCTTTCCAATGGACATATATCCCCTGCACTATATAGCGTACTTGCCAGGTCAGGATATTTTCCCATAGAGGAACTTGCTTCATTCAGGAAACTCGGAACACGTTTACAGGGACATCCTGGCACTGATAAGGGCTTGCCCGGAGTGCGGGCTGCTACAGGCTCTCTCGGACAAGGGCTTTCCATGGCAGTTGGTGCTGCCCTTTCGAAAAAGTTGAATAAAGATCCTAAAAAAGTTTTTTGTCTGATGGGTGATGGTGAGCTTCAGGAAGGCCAGGTATGGGAAGCTGTCATGTATGCGGCTGCCAATAAGGTTGATAACCTCATCGCAGCAGTGGATTACAATGGGAAACAAATTGACGGTTCCCTTGATGATGTACTTCCACTTGGAGACCTTCACAAGAAATGGGAAGTGTTCGGGTGGAAGGTGCTTGAAGCAAGGGGCAACGATATGAAGGATCTGATCAAAAGCTTGCTGACTGCAATATCATATACTGATAAGGGCATTCCGGTCGTTATTTTATTGCATACAGAAATGGGCTTTGGTGTGGATTTCATGATAGGAAAACATAAATGGCATGGCGTGGCTCCCAATGATGAACAGGCTGCACAGGCCCTGGATCAACTTGAAGAAACCTTAGCTGATTATTGATACACAAACAAAACAAATGTTGATATCCTGCTTAAGAAATACACTGTTCCTGTTCCTGATAATTGCTTATTCGGCTACCATTGCGCAGGTGAGTGATCAGGAAGAAAAGGAAAAACCTCCTCCTTTAACACGCATACTGTTTGTGCTTGATGGTTCTCAGAGCATGTACGGGCGCTGGCAGAGTGACATGAAAATGAATATAGCACAGAATCTTTTATCCAACTTACTGGACAGCCTTAAAGATGTTGAGAATATTCAGCTGGCTCTGAGGGTTTATGGCCATCAGAAAACTTACCCCCCGCAGGATTGCAACGATACCAGGCTTGTGGTTCCCTTTGCCGATAAGAATGCTATGCGGATAAAGAATCAATTACGATATATCAAACCCAAAGGGACCACCCCGATCGCCTTTGCCCTGGAGCAGGCTGCCGGAGATTTTCCTGTTTGCGATAACTGCAGGAATATTATTATCCTGATTACGGATGGCCTGGAGGAATGCGGTGGTGATCCATGTGCTGTATCGCGGGATCTGCAGAAAAGAGGCATTGTCCTCAAACCATTCGTGATCGGTATTGGCAGGAATTTCCGGGAAGCCTTCGACTGCGTGGGTACTTATTTCGATGCTTCCAGCGAAGAACAATTCAGCAAAGCCCTTGACCTTGTCATTTCACAGGCACTAAATTCTACCACCGCCCAGGTAAACCTGCTCGATGTTTATAATAAACCAACCGAAACCAATGTGAACATGACCTTTTATGATCATGTTTCGGGACAGGTCAAGTATAATTTCATTCAAACACTGAACAGCAAAGGTGTACCGGATACATTGCTGGTCGATCCGCTGGTAACCTATGATGTTGTTGTTCATACGCTGCCGCCGGTAAGGGTTGACAGCATCAAGATCACACCGGGGCAGCATACCATCATTCCTGTTGTTACACCACAGGGCCGCTTACGGCTGAAGATGGAAGGTACCAGCCTTTCCAGCCGGAATTTGCAGGCCATCGTCAGACAAAACGGAAAGATGGAAACCATTAACGTACAGCAGTTCGGGCAAACGGAAAATTATATTATTGGTGACTATAGTCTTGAAATACTATGTCTGCCTAGGATTTACATCGATGAAATCAATGTTGCACAGAGTTCTACCACCACAGTTGAGATCCCCGTACCGGGCATTGCTGTAATTCAGAAATCAGCACAGGGTTATGGGAGTCTTTATGCAGAGCAGGAAAATGAGCTGATCTGGATCTACAATTTCAGGGAAAATCCTGTGCAGGAGTCACTTATCCTGCAGCCCGGGAAATACATGGTGGTGTTCAGGGCAAAGTATGCCAACAGGGCAGCCTTCAGCATTGAAAAGTCTTTCAGGGTAATATCCGGAAAAACAACGAATGTTAAAATATATCAATAGCACAACATTTTATGACCCAAACATTAACTATTGAGAAAAAGTCTACCCGTGCAGGATTTGGAGAAGCATTGCTTGAACTGGGAGAAAGAAATCCTGAGGTGGTAGCTTTATGTGCAGATCTTACCGGATCCCTGAAAATGGATGCTTTTGCAAAGGCATTTCCTGACCGCTTTTTTCAGACCGGTATCGCCGAAGCCAATATGATGGGAATGGCTGCAGGGCTGACCATAGGCGGGAAGATTCCTTTCACAGGTACATTTGCGAATTTCTCAACCGGCAGGGTATACGACCAGATCCGGCAGTCGATAGCGTACTCAGGAAAAAATGTTAAGATCTGTGCATCACATGCAGGACTGACCCTCGGGGAAGATGGTGCATCTCATCAGATCCTGGAGGATATCGGCTTGATGAAGATGTTGCCAAACATGTGCGTGATCAATCCCTGTGATTATAACCAGACCAAGGCTGCCACTCTTGCGATAGCAGAATATGTCGGTGCTGTATACCTGCGTTTCGGAAGACCGAACTGGCCGAACTTTACACCTGCCGACCAGAAATTTGAGATAGGTAAAGCACTGTGCATGAAAACAGGGCATGATGTCAGTATCTTCGCTACGGGGCATATGGTATGGATTGCCTTGCAGGCTGCGGATGAATTGGCTAATCAAGGCGTCAGCGCTGAGGTGATCGATATTCATACCATCAAACCGCTGGATGAAGAATTCGTGATCAGTTCTGTCAGGAAAACAGGATGTGCCGTAACTGCAGAAGAGCATTCTATCTTTGGTGGACTGGGAGATAGTATTGCACAATGCCTGGTCAGAAATGTCCCGGTTCCCGTTGAGATGGTAGCGGTGAATGACCTTTTCGGTGAAAGCGGCAAGGCAATGGAATTATTGGAAAAATATGGATTGGACGTTCCTGATATCATGAATGCCGCATTAAAGGCACTTGAGAGGAAATAATAAGGCCCCCGTCCTGTCACAAAATGAAATTTTCAGTTTTATTTCTTATATTTCGCATGAAATAGATCTCTTGCTTGGAGATGAGGATATTTATTATCGGATATATGGGTGCTGGCAAGTCCACAGTTGGAAAGCGGCTTGCAAACCGGATCAATATGCCTTTTATTGATCTGGATGATGTCTTTGAGGCGAAATACCGTTACAGTATTCCCCGTTTTTTTGACCATTTCGGTGAAGAGAAATTCCGTGAGTTTGAGCACATATGCCTGAAGGAGATCATCTCTGAAAACGACCATGTCGTAATATCAACGGGAGGCGGAACTGCCTGTCATCATGGGAACATCGACATAATGAACAGTAAAGGGCTTACAGTCTATCTGAAAATGCATCCTTCCTCACTGACACAGCGGCTCAGCATGGCACGCAGACTGCGGCCTGTCATCAGGGATGTTGAGGATAATGATATGCGTGATTTTATTGAAGAACAACTGTCGGAAAGGAAACAATACTATACCAAAGCCACGATCACGGTGAAAGGAGAAAGCCTGGACCTGGATGGGCTGGTTGAAGAGCTTGAGAAGTTTTGAGTTTTGAGTTTTGGGTTTTGAGTTAATGGTCGTACTTCTTCTATCATCTATCCCAATCTCTTTCAAAAATCCCCTTCCAAAATATACCTTACAGTTTACCACTGAATTCAGATACCGGGAATTATTAGTTATTATTGATTAATTATTAGTGGAGATTGGCAGTTAAGAGTTCTGAGGGAGATAGAAGATTGATGAAGGAGATAGAAGATTGAAGAAGTTTCCCACGCCCAATGCCCACCGCCCAATGCCCACCGCCCAACTCAACAACTTGTCCTGAGCTAGTCGAAGGGCCCAACATCCAAAACCCAAAACTATTCGGTATTTTTTAATATTTTTACATCCTTTAAGGCAAAAGTTACGTATAAACTGATCTATCATTAACAAACCAAATTATTAAGGCATGATTAAAACTATATTATTTATTGTCAGAAGGCTGATTTTAGCAGTTCTTCTGTTCGGTGTATTTATTGTAAATGCACAAGATCATTTCCTTTCTTTCACAGAAGGAATGACTGAAAGTAATCAATCCATTACACTTCCCGAAAGGCTCACTGAAAATATGCATGCACAGGGTGTTGAAATCTCCTGGTCATTTTCAGGAGCTGCGATTTCTGATGTAAGTGTCGGGTATGACGATTTCCAGTTTATAAATATACAGGGTTTTACACATTTGGCACAAGTTGGCGCACCTGCACTTCCTGTACATAATGAGCTGGTTGCTATGCCCAAAGGATCGATCGCACAGATCCATATACTCGAGAC
>JAIOSQ010000194.1 GCA_021107535.1 Bacteroidales bacterium
CTCAACACCAAGGTCACCAACAGACTGATTTGAAAAATAGGTGGAATCAGGATCCATTGACTCGCTCAGTTCAAATATCCGTATGGTTTGGCTCGACAGGGAATCTCCGTAAAGACCTGTATAGGCAAGAGATAATATCAGTGAATCAAGAATGGCATCGGTGCCAAAGTCATGCCCGTTTTCAGAAAGCCTGAATTGAGAAAAGATTTCTGCCGTGGTTTTCCCGAAAACAGGATCCAGCATACTTCCCAGCATTGCAGTCTTGATGGCATTGCCGTCAGTCCGTACCGAATCTTCTCTGACAGAGTGTGATAAAAGGCCAGTCTCACTGTCAAAGATCACTAACAATTCCGCCGATTCAGGTTGAAGGTTCAAACCGATCTGGTCAGGCCTTTTATTGCATGCAATGAGAAGAAGAGATATCAGGATAATGGATGCGAAACGCTCCGAATAAGTTATGTATGTTTTCAAATTCCCGGTTTTATTATCTGTCACAATACTTATCAGGCAGCCCTATTACCCTTCAAGAATCTGGTCGTAGAATTCTGAGTAGGTATCAATGTAGGATTCTTCATCCTGGTATTCCAATATGGGTATATTGATGGTTTTCAGGTGTTTTTCGATCTCGGGGTTGATTTTTTCACTTCCGATAATGATGGCATCTGAATACTCAATAGCTGCTTTCATGAAATTAACGTAGTTGGGTATCTTATAGTGTGCAAGATCTTTATTTGTTATGCCCTCTACTTTAAGTTTTGTTGCCAGCCCCTTATTCAGTTCCCCACTGAATTCATCATTATAAATAGACAATACCATTTTTGCATCTGAAAACAACGGATTTACCTTGTACGCTTTTTTAAGATAAACGGGCAATAAAGAAGTGAACCAGCCGTGACAATGAACAATGTCGGGCCCCCAACCAAGTTTTTTAACAGTTTCCAGAACCCCCCTTGTAAAGAAAATCGTTCTTTCATCATTGTCTTTAAAGGGCTTTCCGTTCTTATCCGCAAGGGTAAATTTTCGCTGAAAATAATCTTCATTATCGATGAAATAAATTTGCATCCTTGCCTGCTGGATGGAAGCAACTTTTATGATCAACGGATGGTCAGCGTCATCAATGATCAGATTCATTCCCGACAGCCTGATCACCTCATGCAACTGGTTTCTTCGCTCATTGATATTGCCGTAACGTGGCATAAAAGTCCTGATCTCTTTTTTCCTTTCCTGTATTCCCTGGGGGAGATACCTTCCAATTTTTGCCATAGGGGTTTCCTCCAGATAAGGAAGGATTTCCTGAGCCACGAATAATACCCTTGTTTTTTCCATAATATCAATAATAATTGTGAACTAAGAATTTGTAAAATTAAGAAAAAACCAGCAATTATTCAATTACGCATAACTAATAATCAATGATTCAATGATTTCGACCAGCTAATTCGAGATAAATTATAGAGGAGAAATGATGGTTTTAAATTTTAAGTTTTAAATTTTGAGTTTTAAATTATTGGGGTTTTACTCCCCTGGCTGCTGTGTTTCGAGGCTTTGAAAGGTAAAAAAGCTTGTTTTCCCCTTACGGATTTTGAATTCAAAATCCTGCTCATTGCTATGCTGTCCATTGGAAGTTTGCAGCCTGATATTGTGCGTCCCTTCGGGCAGCATTATACGAGTATAGGATATTGAATATGGCAAGGTTTGCCAGTTGCGGGTGTCTGCTTTTTCGGTAAAGGCATTTAGGAGGGTGATGGCAGCCGGAGCCACATCGCCAACATCCAGTTGGTCTTCTTCTGATTCACTTGCAGTGGCCTCACGTACTGCAAGTTCCATTGCTCTTTTAGTGGCGAGTCTTAGCAGGGCATTGCCCAATTCGCGTATCATCCGATCCTGTAAAGTCTTGAAAGCAATATTGTTGATGTTTTCGGCAAGCTCCAGCGGATAAACATTTCCGTTTACCTTTAATGAAGCCCTGGTGTACAAGGGTGCCCTTTCAACATATTTTGGGAAGGCCACCCTCAAGATACTAAGATCGCGTAATTGTGCCTGCTTTTCTTTTGAGCGATCGCCGATATAAAATGGAAAAGTCAGTCCGTATTCTTCATTGGTATAGGTCACAAAACCAGCATCTCCGGGCACCATGGTAAAAGTTATGCTCCATTCGTCTTTCACCGGCCCAAACCCGTTCTGCCAGAGAAAAACAAGGTCGCCGCCGTCGGGTTCCTGATGATCATATTTCACTCCAAATTTATTCTCATAATAAGCAACTTCATCATGGAAACCTGTCAGGTAAGCTGTCCTGAGAATGTCTCTTTTTAATTGCTCAGGCGCTTCAAGCCCGAAATTTTTGGTATACACTTCTTCATATACCTCTAACGCATTGCGATATGCAATAAAAGCATTGTTGTAATCCTTTGTCGCATCATAAACCAATCCGATCATCACATGGGCGAAGGCATCATCCGAGTATCGGTTTTTATGATCTTTGTATTTGTCGTTAAGCTGGTGCAACTTAATGGTGATACGCCTGGCTTCCACAAGAGCTTCATCATATTCACCAAGGCGGATATAGTTCAGGGCCTTGAAATAATTAACCATGACCTTTTCAAAGTCTTCAGCCTGATATGGTTTAACCCCGGGATTGGAGATCAGTGCAAAGGCTTCGTATCCCAATTGCTTGTGATAATCTTCCATAAGCAGGTCTGCTCTTTCAAGATCTTCATTGCTGCTGGAATTGTCTCCCAGCATCCAGCCTATCCATCCGCGGTACATATAGTACAGAAGCTCATTTTTCCCTTCCCTGTCTTTATCATTTTTATTGAGCCAGTCCCGGGCCTTTTCTATCTCACCCTCCATAATATATGTCTGGAACTTAAGCGTTTTCTGGTAATAAGTAGCACAGCCGGCAAGAAATATTACCAGGATTATCAGCACAACAACTGAGCGGCTAAGCTTCATGGATCAATACTTAAGGGAACAGGGGTTTCTTTATCGGTGAAGTATCAAAACTAGTTTTTAATGTACTTTTTGATCTTTTTATCACCAATCCAGACAATTTCGTTTGTTTCAATATCAGTGAGCTCCAGATTAACCTGGTAAAAGTTTACTGTTTCTTTCCCTTCTGAGTCAACAATTGAATTGATTGTTCCCTGTAGCATAAAATCGGCACCAACCTCACGTCCCCATGCTTTCATGGTTTCTGCAGAGGAGAAATCCTGCTGGTCAGCTCTTTCCTTGCGTATTTCCTCTCTTTTTTCACCCCCCTGTACCAGGCGAACCTGCTGGGAGTTCAGGAAGGCTTTTTCCATATCCTTGACAAATGTTTCCGCATTGATGTGTTCGTGACTTTTATTCTTTACGAAACCACAAATCACCACAGGTTTATCACCACCGTGTGTATCACGGAAATTATTCAGCCAGGGCTCGGTCAGAGACTGGTTGATCATCGCCTCCGCTGTAAGGCGTGAGTCAGTATCATTCCATCTTCCGCTAAGGTCAATTTGTTCGTCCGGAGAAACCCTGCTAACTTTTTTCTGAGAACTGCAGGCACCCAGCAGGATAGACAGCACAACAATACTCATTATAAAAATAGTCTTTTTCATAGGATTATAAATTTAATTATGGTTTACACTTATAAGAATTTTAACAAAGATAATTAATCATAATCAGGCAATTCCTATGCCAAACAAATTTTTTAAAGCAATGAAATCCCAGCCCGTTAATTCCAGAACTTATCCCCGGAAAAAGAGTGCTTTGATGATCAGGCTGGCCATTTTCGGGTTTTCCTTCAGCCTGCGTGTTGAATAAGCGAACCATTGTGAGCCGTAAGGTACATAAACACGCATGCGGTGTCCTTTTTCAATAATGGATTTGCGCAATTCAGGTGTAACACCGTATAGCATCTGGAATTCATATAATTCTTTGGGCACTTTGTATTTTTCGATCAGTGCATACGCCCCTTTTACCAGCTTCTTGTCGTGAGTGGCGATGCCCGGGTACATTTTTTTTGCAAACATGTATTCCAGGTCAGTGAGGAAATGATCATTGATCTCGCTATATTTTTTATAGGCAACATCAGCCGGCTCCACATAAATGCCTTTACAAAGCCGGTGGTTAATTGGATTTGTTTCGCTATTGAGATCTTCAAGGCCTTTGATGTCGTCGAGGGTGCGTTTCATGTATGACTGGAACACAAGGCCAACATTCTCAGGAAACTCATCTTTTAGTTTTCTGAATAGTTTGATCTCCGGATCAACACATTGTGAATCTTCCATATCCACCCTTACAAAATTCCCGTATTCAGCAGCTTTTTTTACAATTTCCCTGATAATCCGGTAACAAACTTCTTCATCCAGCAACAAGCCAAACATTGTTGGTTTCAGGGAATAGTTACCATCAATTCCTTCTTTTTCGAAAGCTTCGATGATCTCCATGTATTCAGTTCTATTCTCTTCTGCCTGCTCAAGGTTGGTAATAAATTCCCCCAGCAAGTCAATGGTAACCATGATTCCCTCTTTATTAAGCTTTTGGGATTCCCTGATTGCATCTTTAATGGTCTTACCGGCAATATACCTTTTGGAGAACAGCCAGATGAAATTTTTCGGGAAGTAGGGAAGCAGCGAAGCGATAAGTTTATTAAACATGATCCAGCTTATGACAGATGAATGAATACCATAATTGACTAAGATGTGCAAATTAAATACATAATTTTAAATAATTGAAAAAAACTGTTATAATTTTCACAGTTTGGGAGGTGCGGGGATGCAACGAACACCGAGCAACGAACACCGAGCGACGAATACCGAACCAGTTAGCCAGTAGCCAGCAACCAGTATCCAGTATCCAGTATCCAGTATCTGTCAAGTATTGCCTTCCAAATCATTCTTTTACCCAGTATATTTGTATAAATAAAGATATATCCCTAATTTTGCAGCCCGAAATTTTAATGGGGAGAATCATGAAGGTGTTGAAAGATTTTATCATTCCTTTCATTGGCTTGAAAGAAGGTTTTCATGATTTTACTTTTAATATTGACGGGAAGTTCTTTGAAAGCTTTGAATACTCAGAAATAAACGAGGGAAAAGTCCGTGTTCTGATGAACCTGGAAAAACAAGGCCGGATGATGATATTTAATTTTACCATCAAAGGTTACGTAATTGTTCCATGTGACCGCTGCCTGGCAGATATGGAGTATGCTGTTGAAGGGAATGAACGCCTGGTCGTAAAATTCGGTGCGGAATGGAAAGAGGAAACGGAAGAGATCCTGATTATTCCCGAAACGGATTCACATATCGACTTAAGCAAATTTATTTATGAGTATATCATGCTGATGCTACCTTACAAAAAAGTGCATCCCGAAGGAGAAGGCCTTTGCGATGCCGAAATGATCCATAAACTGGAACAGTTTGCGGAAGAAAAACAGGATCCGCGCTGGGATGCATTGAAAGATCTTAAACTTAAAAAAGAATAAACTTATAATATTATTTAAAATGGCACATCCAAAAAGAAAGATATCCAAAACAAGAAGAGACAAGAGGAGGACCCATTACAAAGCAAGTTTGCCTACACTGGCTACCTGTCCTACCACCGGAACAATACATATCTACCACAGGGCATATTATGTTGATGGTGACCTTTATTATAAAGGGAAACTCGTCATGGCCAAAGGTGAGTAATTTGAACATTTCTCTATTTTTACTGTTTAATTCGCAAATAAATTCTAATTGAACATGAATATCGGACTGGATATTATGGGAGGTGACAATGCTCCTGATTCAACCATTGATGGTGCAATCCTGGCCTGTAAGGACCTTTCTGGCGATGACCGGATTTTTCTGTTCGGTGACAAGGATGTTATTTCCGAAAAGCTTCAGAAAAGAAATAAAGATTGTAGTTACTTTGAAATTGTTCATGCCCCTGATGCGATTGGCATGAGCGACCAACCCATCAAAGCTTTTACACAAAAAACCCAATCAAGCATTTCAATAGGTTTCCATTACCTGAAGGAAGGAAAGATCGATGCTTTTGCCAGTGCCGGAAACAGCGGTGCTATGGTAGTAGGGTCCATGTACAGTGTGGAGATGATCCAGGGTATTTTCAGGCCTTGTACTGCTGTTGTTCTTCCCAAGGAGAATGGAGGCAGTACCTTTCTGCTGGATATCGGTACCAACCCCGACCCTAAGCCTGAGGTCATGTACCAGTTTGGGATACTGGGTTCATTTTATGCAAAATATGTGTATAACATTGAAAACCCAAGGGTCGGATTACTAAATATCGGTGCTGAAGCAGAAAAAGGAAATATTCTTACCCAGGCCACCTACAAACTCATGAAAGATTCAAAACATTTCAATTTCGTCGGAAATGTGGAAGGCCGCGACATTTTACTGGACACAGCCGATGTAATCGTGAGCGATGGCTTTACAGGAAACGTTCTCCTGAAACAATTGGAGTCTATGTATCATTTGTTGCGAAAAAGAAATTTATATGATGAATTCGTGGAGAGGATGAATTACGAAAACTTTGGCGGGACACCTGTACTCGGGATAAAATCAACTGTAGTTGTCGGCCATGGGATATCAAATGATAATGCGATAAAAAATATGATTCTCCTGACAAAAAATGTACATAAAGCAGAGCTTTCCCTTAAAATTCAAGACGAGCTTCAAAAACATTCGTAATTTTACTGCCCAAAAATAGTTTCTTATGAGTGGAATAAAAGCAGCAATCACTGGTGTGCATGGGTGGGTACCTGAATACGTACTTACAAATGCCGAACTTGAAAAGCTGGTTGATACTTCTGATGAGTGGATAACAACCCGTTCGGGTATCAAAGAAAGGAGGATCCTCAAAGGCGAAGGGCAGGGTACCTCAGTTATTGGTGCTGAAGTGGTAAAGGGATTGCTTGAAAAAACCGGGACAAAGCCGGAAGAGATTGAATTATTGATTGTATCTACGGTTACCCCGGATTATGCATTTCCGGCAACAGCCAATATTATTGCCGATAAAACAGGTCTCAAAAATGCCTGGAGTTATGACCTTAATGCCGCCTGCTCCGGATTCTTATATGCTTTGACTACAGCAGCAAAATTTATCGAAACAGGAACACACAAAAAGGTTATGGTTATTGGTGCCGAAAAAATGTCGATGATGGTCGATTATACTGACCGGGCCACATGCGTACTTTTTGGCGATGGAGGGGGAGGAATCCTGCTCGAACCTACCACAGAGGATGTCGGGATCATTGATTCTATACACTATACCGATGGTTCAGGACGACAATACCTCTACCAGCAAGGTGGCGGATCTGTAAAACCAGCATCATACGAAACTGTTGCCAACAAAGAACATTATATCCACCAGGAAGGACAATCAGTATTTAAATTCGCCGTAAAGGGAATGGCAGATGTTTCTGTTGAGATAATGGAAAAAAATGGCCTGACTTCCGATGATGTTACCTGGCTGGTACCACACCAGGCCAACCTTCGTATCATTGATGCTACCGCCAGGAGAATGGGAATCGATAAGAACAAGGTGATGATCAACATCCAGAAATACGGAAATACCACTACCGGAACTATTCCCCTCTGTCTTTGGGAATGGGAAGACCAGCTCAAAAAAGGAGATAATGTGATTCTCTCTGCCTTTGGTGGCGGCTTTACCTGGGGATCGATCTATGTGAAGTGGGCGTATTGAGAGAAACTAAGGGCCTAAAGTATTTAAAGTACTTAGAGTATTTAAAGTACTTAGAGTATTTAAAGTGCTTTAAATTTTGAGTTCGAAATTAAAATTCATCATTCTTAAATGAATTCTTCACCAGGCACTCGGAACTCCTTATCCAGCATCCAGTATCCAATATCCAGTATCCAGCATCCAGTATCTAGTATCCAGTATCTAGTATCCAGCATCCAGTATCTAGTATCTAGTATCCAGCATTCAGCATTCAGCATTCAGCTTTAATTTAATTTCCGTATCTTGTAACCTCAACACTATAGGTGCGTCTTATTATTGAATGAAGTTCAGGGAGGACCAATATTACATTGAGCGTGTGCTTGGTGGGGATACAATATCCTACCGTCCACTTGTGGAAAAGCATCAGGACCTGGTATTTACTATCGTTCACCGTATTGTAATCTCCCCTGAAGAAGCCGAAGAGGTAGCCCAGGATGTGTTTGTAAAAGCATATAAAAATCTGGATGATTTCCAGGGAAAGGCTAAATTTTCCACATGGCTCTACCGAATTGCCTATAATACTGCAATAAGCCATTCAAGAAAAAAGAAAGTAGTTGTTTTGACAATGGAAGAAAATACGATAGAAAATTACAGTGAGGAGGAGATGTGTAATGACATCATGGGCCTCTCAGCCCGGGAACAGAAAAAACTGATCCATCATGCACTTTCGGTGCTTCCTCGTACTGATAATCTCATCATAAGCTTGTTCTATTTTCATGAAAAGGATATCGAAGAGATCAGCGAAATTATCGGGATGACATCTAACAATGTGAAAGTTAAACTTTTCCGGATAAGGAAGAAGCTTTTAGGGGAAATGAACAACATGATTGACCAGGATATTAATATGCTTGCATAAAGGAGAAAAGCCATGACAGATAAGCACGAACATAATGATGAACTTTTCAGGGAATTATTCCGCCAAAGCGACCTTGAAAAAGCCCCGGAAGGTTTTGCATCCAGAGTAATGGATGCGATTACATCCGAAGAACAAGCAGTAAATGTAAGCCCCTGGTCCTTTTCAGGATCGTTGTTGTGGGGAAGCCTGATATTCGGATTTATTTGCCTGGTAGTTGCTGTTTTTCTCATTGATTTTTCTTTTATGGGAAGCATTTTTGAAGGTGTTGACATCGATGGTTCCAGGATAAGCCAATTCATCAGCATCCTGGGCAGCGGTTTTGTGGAGCTATTCAAAGGGTTTCATTATTCCTCACTGAGTATTATCATTATAATTGCAATTGTTGCTCTTTTTCTGGCTGATCGTTTGTTTCGCCGCCTATCTACTATTGAAATACCCATTCTTTAAGCTGCCTTTTTTGTATCTTCGAAAAAAAAGGAATGATGCTACCTGCAATACTTCATGATGCAGTTTCTGCCATGCTAAGCAAATTCTCAGGCAGTGAACAACGTATTGAGAACCTGATGCCCCTGTCCGGAGGTTCGATCAATGAGGCATTCATGATCGAAACAGTTGATGGAAAATATTTTCTTAAATATAACAGGGCCTCTGCTTATCCCGGTATGTTTGAACAGGAAGCCAAAGGACTTAAGATCTTATATGATGCCGGAGAGATCAGGGTGCCGGAGCTTATTGGTTTTGATGAAACATCAGAATATACTTATCTGGTTCTGGAGTATCTTGGATCAGCAGGCAGAAAACAAAATTTTTGGGAAGATTTCGGCAGAAAACTGGCTTCCTTGCACCGGCATACAAACGATTACTTTGGCCTAGATCATGATAATTATATAGGATCGCTTAAGCAATATAATAAACGTCATGAAAGCTGGCGGCAATTTTTTATTGAAGAACGACTGATGGTCCAAATGGAAATGGCTGGACACTCAGGATTATTGTCCTCATCCATGCAGCAGGCATTTGAGTGCTTATTTGAAAGCCTGGATTCTATTTTTCCTGATGAACCCCCGGCCCTTATCCACGGCGACCTCTGGAGCGGGAATTTCATGGTAGATGAAAAGGGGCAGGCATGTGTCATTGATCCTGCAGTTTATTACGGTTGCAGGGAAATGGATATCGGAATGTCCCGTCTTTTTGGTGTGTTTGGCACTGAGTTTTATCAAGCCTACAATGAAGCATATCCAATGGAAGCAGGATGGCATGAACGTATTGAGATATGTAATCTTTACCCCCTTATGGTGCACGTGAACCTATTTGGAGCAGGCTATTTAGGTTCGGTACAAAGCATCCTGAGCAGGTTCTAAAGAGGCTGAATTATTCCACCTTCAGGAACTCAACCGTAACATTGGCGGTTTGAAAATTAAAGTTGCCGTTCGGAAGCGTATCTCCTACCGGAATAGAAGTATCATAAGGCATGGGAAGGCTTGGAATATTTCCGGTCAGTTTACTATCCGTCAGGTCAAGATCAGTTATAAACACCGCGAAATCAGCGGGATTAGATATATTTA
>JAIOSQ010000243.1 GCA_021107535.1 Bacteroidales bacterium
CAGGATAATTTCATCTACTGCACCATTGAGGATAATGGGGTCGGGCGGGAGAAAGCTCAGCAAATCATGAGAGAATCCGGTATTAAGAAAAAATCCAGGGGAATGCTTATAACCCAGGAAAGGCTTGAGATCCTGAATAAACAAAACAAGGAAAAATTTGCCGTGAATGGTATTGACCTGAAAGATGAAAATGCTGATCCGGCCGGTACACGTGTTGAGATCAACATCCTTTTTCTTGACGATTAGCACAATAATTCTTTCAGGTATTTACACTTTATTTGCGCTTATTCAAAACAAATGATAACTTTACTGCTTTGAAATGCAAAAAGCTGATTTTCCCAAAATCCGATTATTATGATCAGGGGTATAATTGTTGAAGATGAAATACGCTCAAGGGATACTTTACGAGGCTTGCTCAAGCGTTATTGCAAAAATGTGGAGATCATTTCTGAGGCAGACAGTTACCGTAGCGGTTTAGCGGCGATCAGAGAGCTGCATCCTGATGTAGTTTTCCTGGACATTCAAATGCCTGATGGGAGTGGTTTCAAGCTCCTCGAAGAACTTGATGAGATCAAGTTCGAAATTATTTTCACTACCGCATTTGATCAGTTCGCGATCAAGGCTATCAAATACAGTGCGCTGGATTACCTTCTCAAACCCATCGATCCGGAAGAACTGGTCAGCGCTCTCAAAAAAGTGGAAAACAAAATAAGTAAAAGCAAGGTAAACGAAAATATCCAGGTACTGCTGGATAATATCAAATCCCGCAATGCCGACCCTCATAAAATTATTCTTTCTACCTTTGAAAAGATTCATATTATTGAAACAGATAATATTCTCCGTTGCGAAAGTGACAACTACTATACTAACTTTTTTCTTACCGATGGGAAACAGATCCTTGTATCTAAAACCCTGAAAGAAAATGAAGCAATGCTGGGGGGGCACAATTTCATCCGCCCTCACAAATCACACCTCGTCAATGTGAAGTATATCAAAGGATTTCTGAAAAATGACGGAGGTTATATTGAAATGACAGATGGAACCCATATACCGGTTTCCAGGAGAAAAAGAGAAAAGATCATTGAGATCATTACCAACATATGAGAGCAGGAAGCCGGGAAAGCTCAGGTTTTGGTTGCTTCGGCTCCTGACCGTTAACTGATTCCCGGCTGCCGATAACTGATTATATCTTTGATTTTATAAAAAATTTAATATTTTTACGATAGATTCGCCAAAAATCAAGCTAAAACATGGAAGATTATATTTACATCCTGATCGGTGTTATCTGGCTCGCTGCCACCATTTATAAAGCCACACAGAAAAAGAAACAAAAGGCTCAGCAAAATAAGCCTGTTACTTCCACAACACCGGAGAATACCCATAGGACGGAAACCAGAAGCCTTATTGAAGAATTATTGGGCGGGCAGCAGGTTAGCATTCCTGAGCCAGCTGTTATTGAAACTGAATACTCCGATCAAATGTTCGAAGAAGTGGAAGCAAATAAACCAAGCGGAATTTTCCAGAGCGAATATGCCAAATTGGGGCATAGTGGACTTGAAGCATTATCAGCAGAAGGTGTCTCTTCTTTAGGTAACATCACATTTCATGATGACATGAAAGACCAAAAGAAAAAGACATCAGGCCCTATAAAAATAGACCTTCGGAAGGCTATTATTTACTCGGCAATTCTCGAACGTCCTTATTCTTAACTGTTTGTTAAGGAATTGTTATTTTTTTTTTAAATATAGTGTAAATATTATTTGCTTATTAAAATTTTTATTCTTTAACTTTACTGACTTTTGCACAGTGTTTATCTAACATAAAATTATCATGGTATGTTAAGAAATTTACTATTGACTATTGGTATTGTACTGGCTGCCAACCTGGTAGCCTTCCCCCAAGCAACCGGAACGCTACAGGGAAAGGTGATTGACAAAAACACCAAAGAAGAGCTCCCTTTTGTAAACATCGTACTCGAAGTCGATGGCTACCAGGAAGGCGGGTCTTCATCCGACATCAACGGGAAGTATGTGATCAAGCCAATTACCCCCGGTAAATATGATATCAGGGCCTCATTTGTTGGCTATAAAGATCTTCTCATCCGAGGGGTTCAGATCAATGCTAACCAGACCCGCTTTTTTGATCTCGAGATGGTGCTTTCAGCTGAACAGCTTGATGAGGTCGTGATTGTCGACTATATAGTTCCCCTGATCGACAAAGATAAAACGGTAAGTGGAGGGACTGTCACCCAGGAAGAGATCCAGAAAATGCCGAACCGCTCAGTAGGTGCGATCGCAGCTACTATCGGGGGTGTATTTTCCAGGGATGGGGAAGCAGGAAATATCCGTGGTGCCAGATCCGCTGACACCCGTTATTATATTGATGGCATCCCGGTGATCGGGTCATTGTCACTGCCACAATCTGCTATTGCCCAACAGTCGGTGATCCTCGGTGGGCTTCCGGCACGGTACGGTGATGCAACCGGTGGTGTGGTTGAGGTAACCACAAGGGGCCCATCCAGAAAGTTTGGCGCAGGTGTTGAAATTGAAACATCCGAGTTTCTGGATCCTTTCGGATACAACCGCGTTGGTTTGAACCTTAATGGTCCGATATTCAGAAAGAAAACCGATGAGTCTGGCAAAAAAGGAGAATCCCTGCTCGGTTATTTCATCGGTGGTGATTTTACCTATCGCCGCGACGGACGCCCCTATGCCGGTGACATGTATACTGCCGAAGATGACTATATCACCTACCTTCAGAACAATCCACTCAGGGTTTCCGGCCTTGAATCAGGAGGTACTTTTCTCAATAGTGAATACACAAGAATGAGCGATCTTAAGCAAATAAAAACCACCCAGAATACTTCCAGGTATAACATTAACCTTACCGGTAAGATCGATGTTCGTACGGGCCCTTGGATTAACCTGACATTCGGTGGCCAGTAAAACTACAACAAGGGTAGGGGAACCAATTACGGAAACTCATTGTTCAATTACGACAAGAACTCCATGTATTTTAACCAGACCTGGAGGACATTCGGTCGTTTCACACATCGTTTCCCCACAGGTACAGGACTTATAAGGAATGTTTATTATACAATCCAGGCCGATTACCAGAGAGTCAACGGATCAACCCATGATCCCGACCATAAGAACGATGTATTTAAATACGGACATATCGGATCTTTTAATTCACACTTTGCCAAAAACTATACCCTTGGTTCAGACACTATCGATGGAGTATATTATGAGGATGTCTATATGATGGACAACTATTATGATACATTATATACCTTCACACCAGGAAGTGAGAACCCTTACGTGTCCAATTTTACTTCTTCTTATTATTCATTGTATCCCGATCCTGAGGACAACTGGAGAAATGCTGATCAGGTACAGTTGGGGGGAGGCCTTCTTAATGGACAGGGTCCGCCCAGTGCTTATGGTATGTTTGCATTACCCGGTACAAACCAGGTTGGTTATCGTGAGTATAATAACTCACAGTTCAGCACGAATTTAAGCGCCTCCCTGGACATCGGTAATCATGAGCTAAAAGTCGGTTTTCAATTTGAATACCGCACAAACCGCTGGTATGACGTCGGGGTGGGGAATTCAACGGCTACCAGACTCTGGACTTTGATGGATGGTCTGACAAACTTCCATATACAGGAGCTTGATCTCGACAACCCGACTCTCGTATACAGGGATGGAATATTTCAGGATACAGTTGAATACAACAGAAAATATGTGTACGGCGATCAAAGGATATTCGATAGGAACCTGAGGAGAAAACTCGGACTTGATGTGGACGGAACGGATTTTATTATCATTCAGTCATACGATTACAATACACACAGCATCCAGTATTTTGACGAAAACAATGTTTCACATACTGTTTCCGCAGGTGAAGAGCTGTTTGATCTTTCCATGTTCAGCCCTGATGAACTGCTTAATGACGGAAACTGGTTTGTAAACCCTATCGGTTACGATTATACCGGTGAAAAGCTGAAAAGCAGTCCCACTTTTGAAGACTTCTTTAACGACACGGAGGTGTTGAATGGTGATACTATTTTTACCCGTCGCATTGGTGCCTTTAAACCCATTTATTTTGCTGGATATATTCAAGATAAATTTGCTTTCAAAGACCTTATCTTTAATGTCGGTGTCCGTGTTGACCGCTTCGATGCCAACCAGATGGTGCTGAAAGATCCTTACCTGCTCTATCCTGCCAGATCAGTTAATGAAGTAAGCATGGTCGGAGGTGAGGTAATTGATCATCCGGATAACATGGGTTCCGATTACATTGTTTATGTAGACAACGTTAGCCATCCAACCTTTATCACGGGTTATCGCGATGAAGATACCTGGTATAATGCCGAAGGTACCGAGATCCAGGACCCCAACATATTGAATGTTGGCTCCGGTGTTTCTCCTTACCTGGTAGATCATACCCTTACAACCCCCCCCATGGAGTCGTTTCAGGACTATAATCCACAGATCAATGTAATGCCCAGGATCTCTTTCTCATTTCCTATCTCAGATGTGGCCCTGTTCTTTGCACACTATGATGTGCTGACACAGCGCCCTACATCAAATGTGTTCTCTGATCCCAGGGTTTATTTATTCTTTAATAATATTGGCGGAACCATTAACAACCCCAACCTTAAACCATCTAAAACCATCGACTATGAACTCGGATTCCAGCAGAAGCTTTCACCAACTTCATCATTGAAGTTTGTTGCTTTCTACAGGGAAATGAGGGACATGATCCAGATCTATCGTTTTACAGGTGCATATCCCAAAGATTATACCTCTTATAATAATATAGACTTTGGTACAGTAAAAGGGATGACCATCCAGTACGACCTTAGAAGGACCAATAACGCCAGGATCAGTGCTTATTACACTCTTCAGTTTGCCAATGGTACCGGATCAAGTACCACCACAGCAGCAGCACTTGTTGCATCAGGTCTTCCAAACTTAAGAACTACTTACCCGCTTGCATGGGACCGTCGCCATTCTTTCAATGTTTTCTTCGACTACCGGTATCGCAGAGGAGCTGATTACACTGGGCCGGTGATCAAAAGAGACAAGAAAGGCAAGGCTCCCGTACAGTTATTGAACAATACGGGCTTATCAATGACACTCACCGGAGGATCCGGTACACCATATACCAGATCTCGTAACATATACAGCCAGCTAGGTGGTGGTACCAGGTTGCTACAGGGTACCTATTTCGGATCACGCCTACCATGGCAGTTTCGTATGGATATCCGTATTGACAAAGATATACCTCTCACACTTGGAAAAGGTGATGATCCGCGACAAGGAAACCTGAACATTTACTTCTCGATAAACAACGTCCTCAACACTAAGAATGTAATGGCTGTTTATCCTGCTACAGGTAACCCTGATGATGACGGGTACCTTGCAGCACCCGAATGGCAAAGGGAGATCAATGAAAAACTTGATCCGCAAGCATATCGCGACATGTATGCTATCTTTATCGACCGTCCGTGGCATTACAGCAGCCCGAGGACGATACATTTCGGCCTAATATTTAATTTCTAAGTTTGAGATGATCAGGACCAACACCTTAAAAAATGAAAACTAAAAATAATACAGCAATCATGAAAAGTATATTTCGCTATTTATTTATTGCTTTACTCTGCATAACACTCTTCCAGGGAGCTTACGCGGAGGAATACAAGCATGGAAATAAAAGTTCGCAAACCATCAAGGGAACAACGGCAGGTTGTGCCGCAGCATCAAGTTTTCGCTTCCTTGACATCAATAATGTGCGAGCCAGGATAAATTCCGGAGGTGATATGTGGTGGGACCTTCCCGGTGGTATCGGAGCCCAGTATTTTATCCCGAAAGCCGGAACGGCTACATCATTGTTCTCCGGTTCTCTGTGGATTGGTGGCCTCGACATCAATAACCAGCTTAAACTTGCCGCAGTAAGATACCGCCAGATAGGCAATGATTACTGGCCCGGGCCTCTTACTATTGATGGAACAGCTTCTGTTGATCCGGAAACCTGTGCGAAATACGACAAACATTTTATGATCTTACGTTCAGAAATTGATGAATACCTTGCATGGTGGAACAGCGAAAATAGGAATGTTGAATATCCTGATTATAGCATTCCATTGTCAATACAAGAGTATCCTGCTCATGGGGATGTTGCATTGCAGCAGAGTTACTACCTGGCTCCCTTCCGCGATGTGGATGGTGATGGCGACTATAACCCCAACCAGGGTGATTATCCTTATTACGATATCACCAACGAACTTTGCCCGCTTAATTTTGCCGGTGATCCCAATTACAAACCACAGGTAACCATGGAAGAAGAACTCATGGGAACCATAGACGGCAGTCTTCTTGTTGACCAGGTACTAAAAGGTGACCAGACGCTCTGGTGGGTTTTCAATGATAAAGGAGATTTCCATTCTGAAACCCAGGGAGCTTCGATAGGTCTTGAGATCCGTGCCCAGGCTTTTTCCTTCGCAACCAATGATGAGATCAATAACATGACCTTCTACTCTTATGAGATCATTAACCGTTCAACTTTCACCCTTACCGGAACCTACTTCTGCCCGTGGGTTGATACTGACCTTGGCTATGCCTGGGATGATTATTGTGGTTGTGATGTTAACAGGGGATTAGGATACTGTTACAATGGTGTTGCAGTTGATGGTGCGGGAGAACCAGAATCATATGGCGATCAGCCTCCGGCCATTGGTATCGACTTCTTCCAGGGTCCGTATATTGATCCTGACGATCGTGATAATCCCAAATTCACCGGTGATTGTGCTATCCTGGGTTCACCCTATGAATGGGATCCGATGGCGATCAATGGTGTTAACTTTGGCAATGGCATCAAAGATGATGAGCGTTTTGGTATGCGCCGTTTTACATACCATAACAATGCAGGTGGTGCACTGGGAGACCCAGGTATCGCTCCGGAATATTACAACTACCTGAGAGGGTTCTGGAGAGACGGCACCCATTTTCGTTATGGTGGAACTGGTCATATTTTTTCAAACCCTGCCGGGCCTGATTGTGACTTCGTATTCCCGGATGATTCCGACCCCTGTAACTGGGGTACACAAGGTGCACCTCCGAATGGTGGTTGGAACCAAGCCGGTAAGTACTGGACTGAAGAAACTGCCGACAACAACCCTGACGACAGGCGTTTCATGCAGTCAGCAGGTCCCTTTGAACTCAGACCTGGTGCTGTTAACTATATTACTGTCGGTGTTCCCTGGGCACGTGCCACATCCGGCGGCCCCTGGGCATCAGTTGAACTTTTGCGTGTAGTTGATGATAAATGTCAGAAGCTTTTCGATAATTGTTTTAAAGTTCTCGATGGCCCGGATGCTCCGGATCTTAGCATCGTTGAACTTAACAAAGAATTGATTTTTTATATTTCAAATTCTAAAACTTCAAATAATTACCAGGAATCCTATGATGAATATGATAATACCATCACGCAGCCGCTTCCGGGTACAGAAACAGGTGAACGTTCCGACTCTATTTATCATTTTGAAGGATATCAAATTTATCAGCTTGTTGCTCCAACAGCAACACTTGAGAGTAAGGACAATGCTGACCTTGTCAGGCTGGTAGCTCAATTTGACATTAAGAATGGTGCTGCCACTCTTGTAAATTATTACTTTGATAAAGCCATTGGTGGTAATGTGCCTGTCATAGAAGTAGAAGGCGGAGATAACGGAATTTCACATTCATTTAAGATCTCTGAGGATGCTTTCGGAACCACCAACCGTCAATTAACTAACTTTAAACAATACTACTATACGGTTGTGGCATATTCTTATAATGAGTACATGCCCTACAGCCAGGAACCCGGTATATTGAACGGCCTCCTTGGCCAGAAGAAAACATATCTTGCCGGTCGTAGGAATATAAAAACCTATACAGCTATTCCTCACCCGACTATAAATGGCACTGTGCTCAACTCGGAATATGGAGAAGGCCCTCAAATCACCAGGATTGAAGGAAATGGTAATGGTGGTATGATCATTGAACTGACAGATTCAACGATCAGCGAGATCATGAGCAAACCCGCAGCCGACTCCCTGAATGTTATGGGAGGACCGGATTATCCGATTGCAGATACTGCAGTCTATGAATACGGACAAGGCCCGCTGAACGTGAAAGTGATCGACCCCCTGAA
>JAIOSQ010000273.1 GCA_021107535.1 Bacteroidales bacterium
AATTTCAGTCAAATTCCCGGTAGCATCATAAGAATATTCATCCTTCCAATCGGCAACCCACAGGCTGGTGCTTTCCTCCCAATCGTAAACTAAACTTTCAGTCAAATTCCCGGTAGCATCATAAGAATATTCCTCCTTCCAACCGGCAACCCACAGGCTGGTGCTTTCCTCCCAATCGTAAGATAAACTTTCAGTCAAATTCCCGGCAGCATCATAAGAATATTCCTCCTTCCAACAGGCAACCCACAGGCTGGTGCTTTCCTCCCAATTGCAAAATAAACTTTCAGTCAAATTCCCGGCGGCATCATAAGAATATTCCTCCTGCACATCGGCAACCCACTGGCTGGTGCTTTCGTTATAAAATTCACATAAGATACTATCCAGGCCTTGCTTCACTGCTAGCGTTGATTTTAGCCTGGCGGTTTGTTGGGTCGTAAACCTATGTTTGATGAAACACTTATGTTCCGGTCTTTTGCTTTTTCGGCTTTCAAAAGCTTCAATTTTGTTGTGTTTTTTCAGTTTTTCATATTCCGGGATACTTTTTTTTACAGTTTGCCCCATGAGAGAAACTGCAATTAAACCCGTGATGATTAAAGTAGCAGCTTTTTTCATCATAAATAATTTTAAATTAACAATTAAAATTTAGGTTGGCACTATAATAGCTTTATAATTAGCTAATATAAGTATTTTATGACAGTTAAGCAAATAAAGGGCATCGGGTGGGTGGTGAGTCAGAGACTAAGTGACTATGAGACTTTGAGACTTTGAGACTTTGAGACTTTGAGACTTTGAGACTTTGAGACTTTGAGACTGAGGGACTAAGCAACCAGCAACCAGTGACCAGTACACCTACGCTAAAACTTCGGTGCACAAAGCAACCAGTAACCAGTAACCAGTATCCAGCAACCAGTAACCAGTATCCAGTATCCAGTATCCAGTATCCAGTATCCAGTATCCAGTATCCAGTATCCAGTATCCAGTATCCAGTAACCAGTAACCAGTTTTTTTTATACTCCAAATATGCTTATTTGATTATCCGGATAAAGTATATATATTTGCCTTAATGCCGCTATTGGCAGTAAAATATTAATTATCCCCAAAAACCTATCATGGAAAACGAAAAACAAGCAAACGAAAACATTTCTAAAGGAAAAGAAATGGGACAAAAAGCTTATGATGAAGCAAAAGAAGCTACAGGTCAGGCATTTAAAGCGCTAAAAGCACTCGTTAGCGATCCAATTGGAGGTCAATATGAAACATTAAGGGAACTTGGTAAATCAAATGCCTTACGAGCGGGAATTGTATTGGCTGTTATATTTGCGATATCAAGTTATGTATTGGGCCATAGTTTGGTTTCTGCAGCGCTGGCTTATGGAGGTGGTGGTACAGGGATTTATTTTAAATTAATAATATTTTCATTGATTCCGCCAATAGCTGTTTTTGCCTTATATTATGTAGTAATGAAATTCATAAGCAAAGAGAAAGCAGATCTGTCAACAGCTGTATACACAACCGGAGTGTCAGTAATCCCATTGGCGCTTTTGTTTTTCTGTATAAAAATAATTGGATTAAATGACTCGCTGTTATTACCTGTAATAGGGATTTTCTGTATCAGTACAACCTTTCTTTTAATAAACAGTTCCTTGCAGGATATTTATAAATTATCATCTCGGAAATCTGTTATCATAACTCCAGCCATTGTATTTGTAGCTGGCTACATTTCAGGGCTGGTTTTACAAGTTTTAGTGTATTAGGTGGTAGGCGATGGGCGGTAGGCGGTAGGCGGTAGGTGATGGGCGGTAGGTCCTTCGATTATCCAACTTAACACCCAATCCAACACCCAATCCAACACCCAACACTCAACACCCAAAACTATTCCCCCAGCAGCCTCTTGATCTCATTCAGCTTCATCAGGGCTTCCACGGGTGTCAGTGTATTGATGTCCGTATTAATGATATCTTCTTTGATCTGCAGCAGTAGCGGATCATCCAGTTGGATGAAACTCAATTGAAAATCATCCCCGGGTCTGCTTGCGGGATCAGGCCTGTATGACAGCTTTTCCCCGCTATGCGATTGTTCCAGCTGTTTTAGCAGGTCGTCGGCACGGCGCAGCACTGTGGAAGGCATGCCGGCCATCCTGGCTACATGGATCCCGAAGCTGTGCTCACTGCCTCCCTGCTCTATCTTCCTGAGAAAGATCACCTCTTTGCCGATTTCTTTGATAGAGATATGGAAGTTTTTTATCCTGGGCATGGATGCTGCCATCTCATTGAGTTCGTGGTAATGGGTGGCAAACAACACTTTGGCCCTGGACAGGGGATGGTTGTGAATGTATTCCGTGATGGCCCATGCGATAGAGATCCCGTCATAGGTGCTGGTGCCCCTGCCTATTTCATCAAGCAGGATCAGGCTGCGGTCGGAGATGTTGTTCAGGATGCTGGCTGTTTCATTCATCTCCACCATGAATGTTGACTCGCCGGAGGCAATATTGTCAGAGGCTCCAACGCGTGTAAATATCTTATCAACCATTCCCAGGGTGGCCTTTTTTGCAGGTACAAAACAACCCATCTGGGCCATGAGTGTGATCAGGGCTGTTTGCCTGAGCAAAGCCGATTTACCCGACATATTC
This sequence comes from Bacteroidales bacterium, assembly GCA_021107535.1. Classification (GTDB taxonomy): domain Bacteria; phylum Bacteroidota; class Bacteroidia; order Bacteroidales; family B18-G4; genus B18-G4. The sequence goes on from JAIOSQ010000273.1 coordinate 2,630, forward strand.
GGGCCGGTCAGGATGATGATCTGCTGCTTCTCATTATCGAGGTAGATGCTGTTCGGGATATAGGGTTCCCCGGGGGGGAGATTGTTCTCTATCACAGGATGACGGCCGTCGGTGATATCGATGACAAGGGATTCATTCATTTCCGGCCTGGTATAATTGTTCGCTTCGGAAATTGTTGCGAACGACAGCAGGCAATCCATGCGTGCGATCAGCCCCGCATTAAGCTGAATAGGCACGATGTAATCTGTAAGCGCGATCACCAGTTCATTGAACATCTTTGTTTCCAGGGATAATATCTTTTCTTCCGCACCCAGGATTTTTTGCTCGTAATCTTTAAGCTCTTCCGTGATATACCGCTCTGTGTTGACCAGCGTTTGCTTGCGGTGCCATTCTTCCGGAACCTTGTCTTTATGTCTGTTGGTGACTTCCAGGTAATACCCGAACACATTGTTATACCCTATTTTCAGGGAAGAAATGCCTGTTTTTTCAACTTCCCTGTTCCTGATCTGTTCCAGGTAATCCTTCCCTGAATGAGCGAGACTCCTGAGTTCATCAAGATTTTCGGAAACGCCGTCACGGAATACATTTCCCTTCACAAGCTGTACAGGGGGCTCATCGTTTATCTCAGCTGCAATGCGGTCGCGTGCCGACTGACACGGATTAAGTTGTTCCGCATATTTTAGCAAGGTAGGTTGACCGGATTCCTGACAATGCTTCTGAATAATTTCAACAGCATTGAGTGTTTTTTTCACCTGCACAAGCTCGCGGGGATTGATCCTGGCCACTGCTACTTTTGAAATAAGCCTTTCCATGTCACCCACCAGTCTGAACTGTGCGGCCAGCTTGTCAGCAAGTTCTTCATTCCGGATAAATAAGCCGACCATTTCGAGCCTTTCTTCTACCGGCCCTTTTTCTTTTAACGGGAGGACAATCCACCTTTTAAGCATCCGCCCTCCCATAGGTGTGATGGTATGGTCAAGGATATCAAGCAGGGTAGGGGCATTATCATCGAAAGTATGTAGCAGTTCAAGGTTGCGGATTGTGAAGCGGTCCAGCCAGACATAGTGGTCTTCCTCAATACGGGTGATCTTGTTGATATGCTGTAATTTGTCGTGATGTGTTTCAGTGAGATAATGCATGGCAGCACCGGCGGCAATGATGGCCCTGTCCAGGGTTTCAATTCCGTATCCCTTCAATGATACCGTTCTGAAATGCTTTGTGAGCAGTTCATATGCAAAGTCTTTTGTAAAAACCCAGTCGTCGAATGTGTTGGTGTAATGCTTTTCACCGAAGATCTCGCGGAATTTACCCAGTTTGTTTCTCTGTATGATGATCTCCGATGGTTTGAATCCCTGCAGAAGTTTGTCGATATAATCTATCCCGCCCTGGCTAACAAAAAATTCTCCTGTGGAGATATCCAGAAAGGAAATTCCTGATAATGTATCCTGAAGGTCGATGGCAGCCAGGAAATTATTCTGTTTCTGCTCAAGTACATTCTCGTTCAGGGCTACACCCGGTGTGACCATTTCAGTAACTCCTCTTTTTACGATCTTTTTGGTCAGTTTTGGATCTTCCAGTTGTTCGCAGATCGCCACACGCTGGCCTGCTTTTACAAGCTTAGGCAGATAGGTATCCAGGGCATGGTAAGGAAATCCGGCCAGTTCAACATAGGATGCGGCACCATTGGCTCTCCTGGTCAGCACAATGCCCAGTATCTTCGATGTTTTTATGGCATCCTCACTGAAGGTTTCATAAAAATCACCAACCCTGAACAACAGCAGTGCATCCGGATATTTCGCTTTGATCGCATTATACTGCTTCATCAAAGGTGTTTCAACTATTTTCTTTTCTTTTGCCACTGATATAAAGGGTAAAATGTAATTTCTTCCCGGACAGGATTCCCTCTTCCTGACTACAAAGTTAATCATTTATGTTTCCTTTGAAAAAAATCATATAGGTATATGCGACTATTATTTGAAAGAAACCTATTTTTGTGCTCCTGAACTTAAAATATGAAGAAACTCAGCATGGATGAGCTGAACAGACTGAGTACCGATGAATTTGTCAATTCGGTCAAAATGCCTGTAACAGTCGTACTGGATAACCTCAGAAGCCTGAACAATATCGGCTCCGTATTTCGCACAGCAGATGCATTTCGTGTGGAAAGCATACACCTGTGCGGGATAACGGCGCAGCCTCCCCACCGGGATATTCAAAAGACAGCACTCGGAGCCACGGGATCAGTTAAATGGGAGTATTTTCCTGAGACTGTTTTATCCGTAAAGCAGCTAAAAAAGGAAGGGTATCAGATCATCGTAGTTGAGCAGACAGACGAGGGCAGCTCCCTGGTCGATTTTGTCCCGGTTCCTGATCACAGGATAGCCGTTATTTTTGGTAATGAAGTGCAGGGCGTCGGTCAGGAAATCATTGATCTGGCAGATGAATGTATTGAGATCCCACAAATGGGTACCAAGCACTCATTGAATGTGTCCGTAAGTGCCGGGATTGTCTTATGGTCCTTGTTCAGGAATATGGAATGGGAGACTTTGAGACTTTGAGACTTTGGGACTATGAGACAGAGCAACCAGTATCCAGTAACCAGCACCACATTATTTCAAGCATTTTGTAACAATAGTATTGAACATAACGTAAACAAGTTCATTAGTTATATTTATTTACCTTTTCTTGTAAAATCCTGTATTTTTAGGAAAATGTTGTAAGATTTTGATAAAAAATACCGGATTACTTGCTTTAGATTTAAGTTTAACACTATATTTGTATAAAATCTTATCAAGTTAATTTATTAATATTTTAAAGATCTTAGGATTATGAAAAAAGAGTACAATTCTATTTTAAAACTCCTGGCGGTATTGATTTTTGCCGTGATACCTATCATTTTTTTCGGGCAGGAAACTACTGAAGAAGATGAACAGGAGCCTGCACCACAGGAACAAGTTAATAAAAAGGCAAGTTTCACAAAGTATGGCTATGTCGGCGCCAGCATTGGTGGTGTAGCCTATCATGGTGATGTTTATGCAGAGCCTGTGCTTCCCCAATGGAAACATTTTGGCTGGTCATTTGATGCGATAGGCGGATGGCAATTCCATCCGGTACTTGGTGTCAGAGCTAATTTCGGATACTCCAACATCTCAGGTGAAAGATACGGAGATGTTGACCTGGCATTCAGGGGTACTGAATTTGATTACTCGGCCAATGCTACTATTGCTTTGATCAACCTGATATTTGGATACAATCCTGATCGTTGGTTTGAAATGACTGCATGGGGTGGTATCGGACGTGCTCAGTATAGCACTGATCTACGTGAGCAATCATCAGCCGATCAGCTTGAGCCTAAAGCCAGCGGCGGTGCAACTTTGTACCCGGTTGGTGTTGATTTTGATTTCATTCTCAGCGACCACTGGAACATCAGGGTAACTTCTTCACTGAAATTTACAGACTCTGATCAAGTGGATTATACTCAGCATGCTGTAGCTGCTGTTAAGAAAGACTTCTGGCATCACTCCGGTATCGGATTAACCTATAAATTCGGTCATATGGGTCTCAAGAATATGGTGAAGAATTTCGACGACATTGTGTGGGATGCAACACCGGATCCACTGGAAGTTCATGGCGACTATGTGGAAGTGACCATCACCGGGGAATTCCCTCCAAAATATTTCGAAAAAGATGCAGCCATGTACGTAACTCCTGTCCTCAGGTATGAAGGCGGTGCTGTTGCCTATGAGCCTTTCACCGTTAAGGGTGAGGATGTAGCCGGTGACGGGATGCTTGTAAATTATAAGAATGGTGGTACGATTACTTACACAGCTAAGATACCTTATTCACCAGAATTGAATGTCTCAGAACTCTTCCTCGTTCCGATCATCTATCCTGCCAAGGAAGGAACCCTGGCAACTGAAGAAGATATCCTGAACAGCAAAAAGTATTACATCATACCTGATCTGAAAGTTGATGACGGTGTGATCCATACTTCTAAGTATATCCTCGACAACGAAACCTCGATCATTGCTTATCACGCCTACAAAAAGGAAAATATTATTTCTAAGGGAGCAAATATCTATTATCTCGTTAACAGGTATAACCTCAACTGGAGAGTGCCTCTGAATAAGTTAGATGCTAATAAAGAACAGCTGGCCGCAGTGAACGAATTTCTTGCACTCGGATGGAAAATCAAAGATATTGGTGTTAGCGGTTGGGCATCTCCTGAAGGTGAAGAACTCTTCAATAGGGACCTTTCTGAAAACAGGTCTACTACCGCATATAACTATATGGTCAAAGAGATGAAGAAGCTTGCCAAACAGAAAGGCTCAAACCTGAAAGTTGAAGACCCGAAGGAAGAAGTCAAATGGGACATCACCTGGCAGGGTCCTGACTGGGATGGTTTCATGGCAAATGTTGAAAATTCAGCACTGACCGACAAACGTGCGATCCTGAATGTGATCAGATCTGCCGATCAGTCGAAGCGAGAAGAAGAGATCAGGAATATGATCCTTATCTATCCTGAAATTGAAGAAGATATGCTGCCTCCTCTGAGAAGGGCTGAGATCACAGTGAATTGCTACGAATTTAAACGTTCTGATGAGCAGATCATGGCTTACGGCCTCTCATATCCTGATTCGCTCAAGGCAAATGAATTGCTTTATGCAGCTACCTTTTATGACAATAATGAAGACCAGCTTGCTATTTACAAGAGTGTTATTAAGAATCATCCTAAATGCTACAGGGGATATAGTAATGCCGGCGAAGTGCTGATTGATATGGGCGAATATGACGAAGCCCTTATAATGCTTACCAAAGCAAATGAGCTTAAGCCAAATGATGCTGGAATTTTAAATAACCTTGGTGTCCTTGCATGCCACGTAGGTGATTACGATGATGCTAAAGTTTTCTTCCTGGAAGCACAACAACAGGGAGCAGATGTTGATTACAACCTTGGCGTACTCGCCATCCTCGATGGAGACTATGCAACAGCTCAAAAGAATATGAGTGGTGAGGAATGTAACCACAATGTCGGCCTTGTACAGTTGCTCAACAAAGATTATAATGCAGCACAAAAAACCTTTGAATGTGCTCCTGCTAATGCACTCACATATTACCTTCTTGCCATTACAGGTGCAAGACAGGATGATACCACGGTGCTCTTCGATAATCTGATGAAGGCTATCGACATGGATCCTGAACTTAAGAATGAAGCCAAATACGACAGGGAATTCCTGAAGTATAATGAACTCCCCGAGTTTCTGGCCATCGTTCAATAAGAACAATACATAATCCTAAATCTTGAAAAGGCTGCTCCTTATGGAGTGGCCTTTTCGCATATCTATAAAGTGAAACGCTGAATGCCTGGCTGGTAATCCTTGTCGATAAGTTCCAGGATTGAATCATAATCCGCCTTATTGTTCACAAAGTCGGTATTACTGGTGTCGATCACGAGGACCCTGACGCCTGTCATTTTTTTGATATGATCCAAATATCCATTTTGAATATTTTCCAGGTATGAATCTTCTATCGTCTGCTCATAAGACCTCCCCCGTAATTTGATATTTCTCTGCAAACTGGGAATATCCATATACAGATAAACCATCAGATCGGGTTTGGGTAAAAACTCATCGATGATGGTAAACATCCTTGAGAATAAGGCAAATTCATCGGCCTGAAGGTTGTTTTTTGCAAAGATGAGGGACTTGTTGAACAGGTAATCTGAGATGGTGAAGGTCTTAAAAAGATCCTGCTTGGTAAGCTGGTCTTTTAATTGCTGATACCTTTCGGCAAGAAATGACATTTCCAGCGGGAATGCATATTTATCAGGCTCCTTATAAAACTTTGGAAGGAATGAGTTGTCCTCAAACTGCTCCAGGATCAGCTTTCCGTTATATTGCCCGGCAATCATGCTTGCCAGTGAAGTTTTTCCCGCACCGATATTTCCTTCTATGGCTATATAGTTATACCGCATTCCCGCATCCCTCCGCTGTATATCTGCTTTCATCGTGAGTATATCGGACAACATCACTCTTATCGGGACAAGCAGTGATCAGTTCCACAATGCTTTTGTCCATGAGCGGATGGATCATTCCGGGATCAAGATCGGCAAGGGGCAGTAGTGCAAAGCGCCTGAGGTGAAGACGCGGATGTGGAATGACCAGGTCTTTCTGCTGAATGATCATATCATCAAAAAACAGCATGTCAATATCGATGGTACGCGCTTCGTAAGTATCTTTCCTGCGTAGCCTGCCAAGCGTTTCTTCAATTTCAAGGATCTTCTTAAGTAATTCAGCTGCCTTACAGCCTGGTTCAGAAAACGGGAAGGATGCTCGAATCCCCAGGACGGGGATTCATAAACGAAAGATGTTTTAAGTGTTTCACCAATAAGATCATTCAGGCATGCGTGAGCTTTGCGAAGATTTTTCATCCTGTTCCCGAGATTGCTTCCCAGAAGCAAATATGCAATGCTCATGAGCTTAATGATTTGTTCGTATCAAATTTACAATAAGATTTTGGATTATAATTTCTAAATGGTTAATTTTATAAATTCTATTTATTTACTCTATAAATTATAAAGACCATACCATGAAAGAATTTTTCAAGTTTATGTTGGCCTCTATGCTAGGCTTTATTCTCGTGATAGGAATCATATTTTTTATTTCCTTCGGCCTGCTGGTCGGACTGATATCTTTTGCTGAGCAAAAGGAGGTGAAAATAAGTGAAAATACGGTGATCAGGATAGAATTTAAGGATCCCATTCCTGAACGCACATTAAAGCACAGCCTCTTCTCCGAATTATACTCCGGGACTTTCAGAAAGATACTTGGTTTAAATGATATTATTAAAAATATCAATGATGCTGCCGAAGATGAACATATCAAAGGCATTATTCTTGACCTGAACATTGTTCCTTCCGGTATATCAACACTGGAAGAGATCAGGGCTGCATTACTCGATTTTAAAGAAAGCGGAAAATTTATTCTTTGTTACGGGGAATATGTCTCCCAGGGTGCATATTACCTGGGATCTGTGGCTGATGAGATGTACCTGCACCCGGAAGGATTTATCGATTTTAAGGGCCTCAATGCCCAGCTCATGTTTATCAAGGGTGCGCTCGATAAACTGGATATTAACATGCAGATCGTCAGGCACGGAAAGTTTAAAAGTGCTGTTGAGCCCTTGATACAGAAAGAAATGAGCCCTGAGAACAGGGAGCAATATAGCGTATTGGTTCGGTCCATCTGGAATTCAATGCTTGGAGAAATTTCCGGATCACGTGGCCTGAGTATCGGGGATCTCAATAAGATAGCTGATCAGCTTTTTGCCTATGATGCGGATGCAGCTGTGAAGCACGGTCTTGTGGATGATGTGAATTACCGTGATGAGTATGCCGCTAAAGTCGCAGAACACGCGGGTGTTTCTGATATTGAAGATATCAATTTTATTTCCCTGAACCAATATGATCGGGTAGGGAAGGGAGTTTCTCTCTCAAGGGATCGCATTGCCGTGATCTATGCTACCGGAGAGATTGGAAGTGGGGAAGGTAGCGATCAAAAGATTGGGGCCGACCGCTTTGCTGAAACCATTGCAAAGGTTCGTCGTGATGAAAACGTCAAGGCCATAGTGTTCAGGGTGAACTCTCCCGGCGGGGATGCATTGGCTTCTGATGTGATCTGGCGTGAACTGGAGCTTACACAGGCTGTGAAACCAATCATTGTTTCCATGGGTGGTGTGGCTGCTTCCGGTGGTTACTGGATTGCATGTGCCTCCGAAAAGATCCTGGCCGATCCAACTACACTCACCGGTTCCATCGGGGTCTTTGGTGTGATACCCAATTTTGGGGGATTCATGGAAAATAAGCTGGGGATCACTTACGACAATGCCATGACAAACACAAACGCAGGCTTTCCGTCTGTTATCAGGCCCTTGTCATCCTATGAAAGGAAAGTGCTGCAAGCCAAAGTGGAAAATGTTTATGATCTGTTTCTTTTACGGGTTTCCAATAATCGTGAT
>JAIOSQ010000102.1 GCA_021107535.1 Bacteroidales bacterium
CATATGATCGGAGCCTTCAGAAGTATCCGGATCATTTTTTGAACTGATAACTGAATTCGTATTTAATAGGATTTTGTGAATGTCAGCATCCTGAGCAGCGACCATCTGATACCAATATGCCGGTTCCGTGTCATGCTGGGAGTATACCCCAGTATGAGTAGCAAACAACATTATTGAAATAATTAAAACTCTAAAAATCATAAAGAATTGTCAGTGTTTTGATCAAATATTTAGTCTCATATCTCAATACCCAATTACCTCACCACAAACTTCCTCCGCCCCACAATCCCGTTCTCATTCCCCAATACCGCTATATAAATCCCGGCCGGATAAGCAGAAACATCAATTCTAACCTGGTTCTGGCCGATAGGAAGTTGGATTTCTTCCAGTTGCCGGCCAAACATATCATAGATAAGGACCGAGGAACGAACACCGAGGACCGAAGAACGAGCACCGAACACCGAAGAACGAGCACCGAAGAACGAAGAACGAACACAGATTTCTGTGTAGGCGGGGTTGGGATAAACTTCAATTAAACTGCTTTCTTCTGTATAGGATGTCAGGCCAACGTTCACTCCTCCTCCATTGGTAGTTCTCACTATTGTGTTGTCATCACCACATGCCAGGCCAATGCTATCATTCAGGAAACAGAGGGATAAAAGAACACCGGTATTAGAATAGTACTGCATATACCAGTTTTCGCCCCCATCGATTGTTTTATAAATTTTTGTTGTTTTATATTCCGGAATCATAGATAAGCCTCCCACGGCATAGCCATTATTCCTATCAGTAAAATAAATCTCTTTAAATGAAAGTGCAGTATCCGGATCACAAGTAGCTTCGGTCCATTGTAAGCCTCCATTACTAGATATTTTTATTCCACCACCTATAATATCTCCCCAGGCTAAAAACAATATATCTTCAGATTGCGCATATAAATTTCCCCCCAATTCAGAATCCTGAAGAATAATATCCCATGTATCTCCATTATCATAGGATTTTAGCAATATGCCTATACCGTCATAACTTACATAATAATAACCGAAAGCATATAAAACTGTATCATTTATCCTGCAAATGGAATTGATATCGCCACCTATGATCTGCCCCAGTGATTGAAATGACCACAAAGTATCAATATCACCGGTAAAATCGAACAGATAAATCCCATCATATCCCCCCGCAATACAGGCTGAATCATCAATAAGTTCCATTGTTTTTAACTCATATGGGTCTTCCGGCCATATCAATGGTTCAATATCATGGCTATAGATGTTAAAACTCCAAAAGGAGCCTCCTTGTTCCATCAAAATTGAATTCCCGTCAGACGTGAAGATGATTTCCCTATAAATTCCGGGCACCAGGGATAAAGGGCTCCATGATTCCCCTCCATTATCCGAAATATAAAAATACCAGCCCTCTCCAACGGCTAAGGCATTTTCTTCATCAGCAAACTCAACATCATACAGAATGTCTCCGATTGCCTGGTGATATACCTGGTTCCACTGGCCCATTACTGTTGTAAATGACAAGGATATCAGTATTATTAATGCTAATAATTTTTTCATTTGCTTGTCTTAAAAGTGTTAAGTGTTAGGTGTTAAGTGCTAAGTTAATTTTCGATTTGTGTTAATCAGTTAATCGTTAATCAGTTAATCGTTAATCAATACACATCACTTCACTACCAACTTCTCCCTGATCCTTACTCCATCCACAACCACCTCAACCACATACATGCCTGGCACCAGGTTTGATACATCAAGAGTAGTACTTGTTCCACATTGATGAATGACCTTTTGCCCAATTCGGTTGTATATACTTACTTCTTCAATGGTTCCTTTTATTTCGGAGATGGTGATTTCTGCATGGGCGGGGTTAGGATAGATAATCAAGAATGTTTCAATAGTCAGATCAGCGACACCAAATTCTTCACAAGCTTCTTCCACCTCCGCTTGACTGTTGCACCCTGAATAGTTATCATGAATCTCAACTTCACCATTTGGGCTAACCAGGTAATCACAAATATTTTGAGCATCACAGCTTGATAAAGAATTGTTATTTGCAATATGAAGATCCTGGATAGATTCCGGTTTAATATTGTCAATCCCTGTTAAATCAATTAGGTTTTCATTTCTTCCAATGAATAGATCTCCTCCAATAGAAGTAATGCTTTCAAGCCCAATATTGCTTATGATTGATGAGTTATCATATATTGAGAGATCTCCCTCAATTCCAGTTAGTTTATCAAGGCCATGAAAACTTGTTAATAAATCGTTGGATACGATTTCAAAATTTTCACCAATATACGTCAAACTTTCAAGTCCAAAGAAATTTTTCAGAGAGGAATTACTGCTAATACGTATGTCTCTACCAATACTATTTAAAGAATTGAGGCCTGACAGATCTGTTAATGCAGGATTATTCGAAATTTTTAAGTCGCTCTCCACGGAGTGCAGGTTATCAAAGCCAGATAGATTTGTTATTGAAGAATTTAATTGAACCGTAAGTTTACTGCCAACATAAATCACATTGTTAAGGCCGGTAAATTCAACTAAACTATCGTTCCCTGATATATATAGGTTTCTTATAATAGTATCTAATTTATTGAAGTTTCCAAGATCCTTTATAAGAGTAAGATTTGCAATTTTCAGGTCCTCACCGATATAAGTCAAATTGTAGAAGCCATTTATATTCTCTAAGGAATTGTTTAAATAAATGTCAAGGCTTTCTCCTATGTATGATAAATTTTGGAACTCTGTTAAGTATTCCAAAGCATCATTATTACCAATAAAAAAATACTCTCCAACATAAGCCAAATTTTCAAGGCCACTTAAACTTGTTAAAGATCCATTGTGAGTAATCCTGAACGATTTGCCTATAGAAGTCACGTTTCCCAATCCTGTTATACTTGCTAAGATTGGATTTGAATCATAATTAAACCCAATCCAAAGATAGCCCCCAATTTTTGTTAAAGTGCTTAATCCGTTTAAATTAGTGATGTCATCCCCATCAATAAAAACATCCCCTTGTATTTCTTCACAGTTTGAATAATCATTTTGAAAAGAGTCAATTTCTACTTGCGTATAAAAATAATAGTTACCAAAAGGAAGACATGGCAAGTTAATCTCACAAGCATTTGCTATTTCAGGAGGGTTATTACATCCTCCTGCATTATCATATATATTAATAATGCCGTTAGGATTTGTTAAATAATTACAAATGCTTTGTGCTTCACAAGAAGATAAAGACAGATTATCATTAATGCTCAGGTTCATTATTGAGTTGGCTTCAATGCTGTTTAATCCAAATAAACTTTCCAGAGCATCGTTGTTATATATATCAAGGTCTCCATTAATATTTGTCAAGCTAATTAGGCTCGACAAACTAATCAATGCTTCATTATTGCGAATAGAAAGGCCCCCATTAATAGAATATAAATCATCCAGGCCTGTTAAGCTTGTTAAAGATTCATTGTTTCGAATTAGAACATCTCCCCCAATTAAATTTAGATTGTCGAGAACAGCTATACTTGTTAAAGAGTCATTGTTTCGAATGATAAGGTCACCACCAATTAATGTCACATTATCAAGACCAGCTAAACTTGTTAAAATGGGATTATAATTAGAAAAGTATGAGCCAATTGTTAAATCCCCATGAATTGAAATTAAGTTTTCTAATCCTGTAAAGTTTCTCAAAGACCAGTTACTGGAAATATAAAGATCACCATCAATATTAGACAGACTCTCTAAACCTGTAAGATCAGATAGAATAACATTACACCTAATAAGTACAGACCCACTAATTGACGATATATTATTTAGTCCTTTAAGACTGACTAAGCTATCATTATGCTCTATTTCAAGATCTCCCCCGATAAAAATTAAATTATTCAAGTTTGATATGTTTTTAAGTAAGTCATTAGCCTTAATCCACAAGTCTCCCTCAATTGTTGCCAGATTCTCTAAGCCTTGTAAACCCTTTAAATAATCATTACTATAAATCTTAAAGTTTCCTTTGATTATTGTTAATACACTTAGTCCTGCTAAATTTGTGATGCCAGACCCATTTATACTTACATCTCCTTCTATTTCAGAACAATTTGGATAATTAGTTTGAAAATTGTCAATTTCAGACTGATTTGTAAATGTGATGCCATCGGGCAGGCAGGATTGAGCTGAGGCCTCAGTGGTGCAAAAAAGCGTCAGAATGAGTGCTATTGGGATCAGTTTTTTCATGCTTACACTTTTTAGTGTTAGGTGTTGAGCCCTTCGACAAGCTCAGGACAGGTTGTTAGGTTAATTTTCGATTTTCGATATTCAAAACATGTCAATTTATTACAAGCTTCTCTCTAATCTTCATATTCTCGATTACTACCTCAACCACATACATGTCCGGCACCAGGCTTGAAACATCAACCTTATTGCTTGTTCCCCTTTGATGAATAACCTTTTGTCCTAGCCTGTTATATATGCTTACTTCATCAATGGTTCCTTCTGTTTCGGTTCAAATAAACTCAGACTGTTTTGCTTAAAAAGCTAATTGTATTTTTCTATTTCCAAATATAAACAATTAAGATATATTTTCAAAATGAAAATTGTAAATGAACTGAGAGCAGTGCACAAAGCTGGCAGAGTACTTTGCTGTCGTACTGCACAAAGCCGGGAGGTCCTTCGTTATTTCGCTTCGCTCCATTCCTCTGGGCATATATTGGGAATATGGATGCTTAAAGAATATTTGCTATCTTTACAGGACTGTTCACAAAATCACTATTCCACCCCTGCCAGATTCTATGCCTGCTCATTTAATAACTCTGAATGTAAAGCCATGAAAAAATTATCGTTTATCATCCTTGTACTGATTTTCTGTCAGATTACAGCATCATCACAATCCTGCTTACCTAATGGAATTACATTCTATAACCAGGCAGACATCGACAATTTTCAAACCAATTATCCAAATTGTTTTGAGATAGAAGGAGATGTTGTGATTTATGGGAATGATATCACTAATTTAAACGGTCTCAATGTATTGACTTCCATCTGGGGACACCTTTGGATTGGGAACAACCAGGCCCTGACCAGTTTAACGGGATTGGACAATTTGACTTCCATCGGGGGAAGCCTGGGAATTAGTAACACCACTCCCCTGACCAGTTTAACAGGACTGGCGAATTTGACTTCAATTGGCGAAGACTTGAATATTAGTAATACCTATTCACTGTCCGGTTTAACAGGATTGGAGGGTTTGACCAGCATCGGGGGAGACCTTGTTATACATTGCGATGTCCTGAGCAGTTTCACGGGATTGAACAATCTGACTTTCATAGGGGAAGACTTTTTAATTGAGTTCAACGATTTTCTGACCAGTTTAGCAGGACTGGAGAATTTGACTACCATCGGGGGATTCCTTGTTATATATTATATCGAAGCCCTGACCAGTTTAACAGGACTGGATAATGTGACCTCCATCGGGGGTGAGCTTGTAATCAAATGCAACGATGCCCTTACCGGTCTGACGGGATTGAACAATCTGACTACCATCGGGGGATATCTTGATATTTCTGACAACGCTGCCCTGACCAGTTTAACGGGTTTGGACAATATTGATGCCAGCTCTATTGACAACTTGCATATTTTCTTTAATGATTCCTTATCAACTTGTGAGGTGCTAAGCGTCTGCAATTATTTAGCCAGCCCTAACGGAATTATTGAAATCCATAATAACGCTCCTGGCTGTAACAGCCAGCAAGAGGTAGAAGATGCCTGTGAATTCATAACTGTAGAAGAAATGTTTCCGGAAGATTACCTTTCGCTATACCCCAACCCTGCAAAGCAAGAGTTAAAGATATTCACTGATGACGGCAGAGATATTGAAGAAGTAAGTATTTACACCCTGACAGGCCAACGGCTTATGAAAGACCGGCCTGCAAATGGCATCATTGATATTTCATGCCTGCAATCAGGGATGTACATCGTTGAGGTCACCATTGATAGTACCCGTATAAGGCGGAAACTTCTGGTCCAGTCCTGATAAGGAAGAAGGAATATCATTCATCATCATGAGCAGGAATTTCGGATTCACGCGCATCAGTAGGTTTAACTTTGGCTATTTCCATAAAAGGATAAAATGCCAGGGGCTTTTTAAGTACAGGTATGTAATAATCATATGGGATATCGTACTTTTGTATTTCTTTTCCTACCTCACTATCACGTACCTCATAGGAAAGTCTTCCCAGAACATAAAACGCCGGTTCAATATTTCCTTTTCCGTCATCATAGTAGACAAAATCAACTTTTTGTACAAGAATTTTTTTAGCATCAACAGATGCTGCCCTAAGCCTGCTTTCAAGTTCTTTTTTAATATCTTTATCTGCAAGGAATGAACCGGGTTCAATTGTTCTCTTTTCAACTATTTCACCCCAATAATAAATTAAACCGGCTAACTTGCCATTTGAACCCATATTTACTATAATTCTTGAATCACCCATCACAGGAACGCCAGATAATTTTCGGTCGTATCGTACTGTTACCAACTTTTTAAAAACTTCAGTAGTACTATCCTCCTTTAATACAGCCATATCCAGACCGCCGATATGAACCAAATTTAATTCATGATTTTCAGGAAATAAACCCAATTTTTCTAAATAACCTAAAGCTATTGCATCTGCACTATCCCCGGTAATGAGATCTTTTGTATTATCATCATTTTTATATTCTGCCAAACCACCATTAAATAAGAAATTTCCTGATCTAATATCCATTTCAAATGAAGCTGAAGGATCTTTTACATTCCTTAAAGCCAGAGCTCCATCATCCATCTCCATCAGATTTTCAAAATCTAAATTTGTTTCAGAAAAAGTCGTTAACTGCGAGGCCATTTCCAATACATTGTTCTTACTTAAATTCTTTTTATAATTTACAAGATAAGAACTGATGACTTTCCCCTCAAGAGTTATTGGACCAACCGTCTTATCATATTCAATTTCTACTTCGGTTGGTCTTTTATGACACGAGATAACCAATAAACCAAATGCCAGGATTGCTGTAGTAAGTTTAAGTATATAATTATAATTTTTCATTTTTTATTCCTTTTACGATTTCTATTATGTAAGAACTATAAAACTAAATTTCAATATTGATACCATATTCTTAACCAATTACTTGACTCCGGCGGATCGGCTGCAAAATTCCCATACGTATCGCCATCACAAGTTGGATGCATGACTGCTGCACCCATTTCATTGCTTTTTGCTTTTGCATTAATGGCATCAAACCAGGACTCCCAAACACCGTAATTATGCTTAATTCTATTCCCAAAATAATCAGTTACCTTTTGATCTGTAGACTGAAATGAATCTGTTCGGAATCCCAGTACCTGATGTAATCCATCAAAAATATCATCTGATTCACTTGTCCAGTTAGAGTACCAGTTAGTCACATCTAACGGGCTCGGTACTGCCTTACATGTTTCCAGGGCAATAAATTCACAATCAACATCACCATAACCTTTATGAGAACTGCTACCTGCTGTAGTAAGACTTACATTACCATCAAGAAGTGCAATCAGCCAGCGATTTCCATGACCTGCAAAAATGGCAAAGTCCATTGCATCAACCCTGTTATTGTTATTATACGACCACTGATGCTTATTGCCCCAATAGTATTGTTCATAATTGAAATGCTTTAGAAAATTGTAGATGACCACATCATGGCCCTGGCCTTTTTGACCAGCATATCCACCTTCTTCGCGATCGACAGCATTGATGGTAAAAGTCAGGAACAGAACAAAAAAGAAAAATACTGAAAACGCGAATAATAATTTAATTGTTTTCATAGTAAGACCTCCAAATAATTAGTTACATGAATAAATTATAATTAGTTATTTTATTATATCTTCAAAAAGTATGTGTTCAATTCGGAATATCTATATCTTGTTTTATCTTTTTTGCTTATGGTAATTTATAAAGAATTCTTCGTATCCCCTCTCCTCCGCCTGTTTAACAAGCATGTCATATAATTCTGTTACCCCTTTAGCGTATAGTGGAATCATTTCTTCATGTTGAGGAATATAACCCATGTCTCTCCAAATATGAACAGATTTGGGCAAATCCATTATTTCGCGTGAAACAATCCAGAAACTGGCATAACCGGGTTTATTCCATTCATCATAATTAAAAAGTGAATCGTTAACGGTTTTCATTGATTTAATTAAATAAATAATCTTCTTAAATTCATCTCCATCGGTAATCCACCACTGGGGATTAGGAATTCCTGAATAAACCGGTAAAGTAATTGAAATTCCTCGGGTAGGTTCTTCTTTCATTTTGTTTCTTTCTGTTTCTTCTTGCGCAATTGCAGGAATCACAAAAAATAATAGAGTGACAAGTACAATTGTTGTTTTTAGTTTTAAATATTGATACATAATTATCTTCCTTTATTAATATGAAAATTCATTAGTTGCAAGTAAGCGGACCCGCTATGACTACATTATTTTTATCTACACAAAAATAGCCGCAGAAAATACTATAGTCTCTCATAAAATCAGGTCCATTAAATGCTCTACGATCTGCTGTTTCCGGATTATTAATTAAGTTATCTGAACCATCTAGGTTGCTTACTGGGAAGCCATCCATTTTATGTGACCAACGTCCATTATCATCCAACCGATACCAGTGATAATCTTCATTCGGTGCAATTACAAGCGCAACAATGTGTGTGCAATTTTTACATTGCTTGTCAATATTGGTTTCAGTTAGACCATCTGCCACAGCTGCCAGGGTCACAGTCGGACATGTTAATGAATGATTTACATTATGTGCAAAACCAGGTTGGGCGAAATTGTCAGTTCTTATGTTGCACCCGTAGTTGTAACAATTGTTGCATCCTACGATACTGGGATCATCCCAATAAGCTGGTTCATATGGTGGTGCACCATCCGATTTTACAATAAGCTGTGCTGACATCGGGCTTGCAACTCCGAAAACATACTGTTGGGCTTCAACTTTTTGTCCTGTAGAAAAAATAGTTGCATCTCCAATGGCAATTTGCACGCAACCACCATTTCCGGCAGCCTGCGCAAGCTGTGTGCCATTGACAAACACTTTTACTGTGCTTAAAACCACAGTATTGCAAATGGTTGCGTAGAAATCCCCATTGCAGATCGGTTCTTGTATAACGGGTGCAGGCACGTCTTTCACAGGAGGAACCTTATCGGATGGGTCGGACTCCAGCTCACAAAGCGATTGCTTTGCATAATAAGTATAATTCAAATCAAAAGGAGGATTGATATAATAAATTGTTGCTGAACTCAGGGCTGTACCACCACCAACCTGCGTTTCTCCACTTGCATCAACAGCAAATATTTTTACTGTAGCGCCAAAAAATAATTTATCAACCCGACATGCATCATTGCCTGCTACAATTGGTTCATAAATTTCCGGAGTCGGTAAGGATTCCGGCTTTTTTTGTACTTTTTCCTTTGCCGAATGATCACTGGGGTACCCGCCATGTTTCTGGCATATTTCCTGCCAGGCATCATATTCATCATCATATTTCAGTTCGGGCATCCCAAACCGTATGAAACTATATGGTGAAGATGCATCTTTAATTTCCACACCGTTTTCTCCAAGACGAACCGTAGCACCCTGTACAACATTTTCTACCAGGATAGATTTCTGGCATTCGTAAAGCGGGCTTGCAATTTTCGGGGTAATCAATTTTTCACCACCAATCAGTTTGTCAGGCGGCACATTTTCAACTGTCACCGGTTCACGAGTCTTAACACTTATATGGTTCCCGATAATTTGTGCGGCGCTTACAACATCACCTGTGCTTAGCTGAGAGGGTAATTTGATTGTTCCCCAACCCATCCAGGTATTTATGTCCTTAACTTGTGTTCCGTTAACATATACACGGATTGTTGCATCCCTGTCGGCTCCGCCATATGAAATAATATCCGAACAATTATAAATCGGCTTACCGATAGTGGGTGGAGATAAACTATTGTCGACCACCAATCCGTTACATCCGGTATAGATCAATGGCACAACAAAAATTAATAAAAACAGATAAATCCTTGGATTAGTTTTCATGGTTTACCTTTTATATGATTTGATTGTAGATCGTCAGCAAAATGTTTGTAAGTAAAATTATAACTTTAATGTGTGGTTTGCAAACAAAGATACCTCTTAAAAACTACACATTATGGCACCAGGGAAAAAGAAAAAGCCCACCGCTGTGTAATGTCGGGAATAAGTGACACAGTGACAAAGAGAATTAGAGAAATCCCCTCTGCCATCTGCAATGTACTTCTGCAATCTGCAATCTGCAATCTTGTTTTTGGAATTTTTTTGGAATTTTGTTTTAGTGTATTTGTTGGAGATTTCGTTGAAAGTGAACACCTAATATCGGAGTAAATCGAGCCCTTGATTCCAGAACTTTGAGCTGTCCTGATACGAAAGTATAACTGACGAGCATCAAGCCCCTCAAACATAATAGCTCTCTTTATTTGGTTTTTGTCAAAACGTTGAGTATTTTTACTCAGTTTATTGAGCAAATTGTATCATTATGTATAAACGACCACATTTTCAGGAACTTAATGACCGACTGAAAGAGCCCAGAAAATTCATCCAGGTAATTTTAGGACCACGGCAGGTTGGGAAAACAACATTGGTTAAACAATTGCTTTCTGATATAGAAGTGTTTTCCCACTATGCTTCCGCTGATGCAGTTGCGGCTGCCGGTGGTATTTGGATTGAACAACAATGGGAGATTGCCAGAACAATCAAAAAACAGAGAAATGCAAATGAGATTATTCTTGTAATTGACGAAATCCAAAAGATCCCCGACTGGAGCGAGTTTGTTAAAGCGCAGTGGGACAAAGACAGCTTTGAAAACAATAGTGTGAAAGTGGTTTTGCTGGGGTCGGCAAATTTATTAATACAGAAAGGATTAAGCGAATCACTTACAGGAAGGTATGAAACAATTTTGCTTATGCATTGGTCATTTGCCGAGATGAACAAGGCTTTTGGCTTTACACCGGAACAATACGTTTGGTTTGGCGGGTATCCGGGTACAGCCGAACTGGTTTTCGACGAGGACAGATGGAAAAAATATGTTTTGGATGCTTTAATTGAGCCAACAATTATGAAAGACATCCTCATGTTGAGCCGGATCGATAAACCGGCCCTTTTGAAAAATTTATTTGAACTGGCATGTATGTATTCAGGACAAATACTTTCCTTTAATAAGATGCTTGGCCAATTGCAGGAAGCAGGTAACACAACCACACTATCTCACTATCTGACCTTGCTCAATAATGCGGCTTTGGTCACGGGGATCAATAAAATCTATAAAGAAAAACTCAGACAGAAAGCTTCTATTCCCAAGCTACAGGTTTACAATACTGCCTTATTAACAGTTCAATTGAACGAAACATTTAACGACATACAATTGATGCCGGAGAAATGGGGGCGACATGTTGAATCAGCTATTGGCTCACATCTTGTTAATTATGCCCGGAACGAAAATTACCGGGTCTTCTATTGGCGTCATCGTAACGATGAAATAGATTTTATTATTGAAAAAGGTGGTGTATTAATCGGACTTGAAGTGAAAAGCGGGAAAAAACAAAAAATTGGTGGAATTCAGGCATTTAAAAATGCGTTTTCGCCAAAGAAGGTTTTTCTTATAGGAGATGCCGGAATGCCATGGCAGGAACTATTAAAGATAAATCCTGCAGAGCTGTTTTAACTTCAGTTTTCACATGCTGGCACGCGCCAGTGGGGGAGATTCCGCTGAAGGTGATTACCCCATTCCGATTTAAACTGAACACTTGATTCCAGAACAGGGTAATTTGGAATTCTGTGTTTGTAATTCTGTATGTACAAGGTGATTTTCAATTTTCGATATACGATGTATGACATTTTTACTTTTAGTGTGTAATGTCGGGAATAAGTAACACAGTGACAAAGAGATTTAGAGAAATCCCCTCTGCCATCTGCAATGTACTTCTGCAATCTGCAATCTGCAATCTGCAATCTTGTTTTTGGAATTTGGGAATTTTCTCGGTATCTTGGTTTAGTGTATCTGTAAACGAAAATGTCTGGTAGCAACTACTTTTGAAAAGGGATTCGAGGGAGATTGCCCGGTATTGGCCTGATTTAAGATCAACTTTGAGATTAAAAAAGGAGATCCAATGCCTTAAAGAACAAAACACCTATGGAGATCTATGAAAAAGTGCTTGAAAACTCTAATTTTGAATGGCCTGGAAAATAGGGAAGCTTACATGTAGTGTAAATTGGAATTTAATATGAAATGAAGTATATTTGAAAAAGAAAAAAATACACTTTAGCAATTAACTAAAAAGTGTCCGAATTTGTTTGAACCGAAACAGTCAATATCATATTCAAAGAATTTAACCATGTACTAACAAAAACAAGAAACAATGAAAAAACTAAAAATTTTTACGATTATCTTATTGGGAGCGCTAACAATGAGTTCAACTCTTCTCGCACAAGGCTTTCAACCACCTGAAGAAGGGAATGCAGCAATTTATTTTGTACGAATTAATAAGGTTGGCAAGTGGATTAATTTTAAATACTTTGATAAAGATAAGTTCATTGGAAAATTTGGCGGTATAAACTATATGAGATATGAATGTGATCCAGGAAAACATCTCTTTTGGGCATCTGCGGAAAACAAATACTTCGTCACGACTGATCTGAAAGAAGGTGGAACCTACATTGTTATCGTTAAGGGCAAAATGGGAGGAATGAGTGCTGGTGTTAGGTTGTATACAGCTGAGGATGAAGATATGTTAGAAAAGGCAATATCAATTGTGAAGAAAAAGAAACCGGTTGAAACATCAGATGATATTATTGAATTAGAGAACACAGAACTAAAGGAATACATTGCAGAGAAGTTGGCTGCTTATGAGAATGATTGGAAGGATACTAAAGATTTTCCAAACATAACTGCGGATATGGCTATTCCTCCTGAAAAACTTAAGTAATTAACATCTAAT
Organism: Bacteroidales bacterium; assembly: GCA_021107535.1. Classification (GTDB taxonomy): domain Bacteria; phylum Bacteroidota; class Bacteroidia; order Bacteroidales; family B18-G4; genus B18-G4. Next base: position 13,024 of record JAIOSQ010000102.1, read on the forward strand.
AAGTCAAATCAATACTTGCCTTCTTTTGCATTTTGTTGTCACAATAAGTGTTATTTTGATTAAAAGGGACTGCTATTTTTGTTAATTTTTATTGAAAATAGCCGTTATTTTCATTATTTCAGCCATTTTCATTGGATGTACTTCAAAATATTAACTTTAAAATGAATATTTGGATGCTGCAAGGTGATAATCTGGAGATTCCGGTGAAAGTGAGCACCTAATATCGGAATAAAGTGATACTTGATTCTGGGACTTTTAGATGTCCTGATATGCTGGTTGCATGTAAGATGTAATACTCAGTATTCTTTTAATGAGGTGTTCAAGTATTCCCGAATAGAAGTGTTCACTGGCTCCGGAATTAACAATCTAAGACCAGAAAACAGCTTTCTTACAAGATAAAATCAAAATGCTTTCAATCATTAGGGGGTAGCGCCCAGGCAAGCTGAGGTCAAACCCATCGATGATCAAAAGCATAATACAAATATACAACAATTATCCTGGGGCTAGTCCCTGGGATGTGCGACGTTTTTGCTTTTAGGGTATTAATTGATAAGTAATGATATGTAGACGCTTGTAATTCGCATCGGTCATCCTGACGAACGAAGAGAGGAAGGACCCCCATCAAATTGCACCAACGCCAATAGAACAATTACGACTGTTATGCCCAAAGCTGGCAGAGTACTTTGCGATCGTACTGCACAAAGCCGGGGGATTATGGCAAATTTGTTCTGAATAGAAAATTGCCATCCTCTGCATAATAATATGCTGATAATAAATTTTTCACAAAAAAGTTAGTACGGATTAGTGAACGAACACTACCTCTTCACCATCAATTTCCACCGTAACCTCTGGTTTTCGCAAACCACCTCAATAATGTACATCCCAGATTTCAATCCCGACACATCAACCACATTGTTTAATTGTCTTTCCGTTAATACACATTGACCCGTGAGCTTGTATAAGTGTATTTCATCGATGTCCTTTTCGTCCGTTATGATGTTGAGTGTGTGAGAAGCGGGGTTGGGGCACAAACTTAACTGATATGGCTTCATTTCTTTTATCCCTATTAGGTACCCTCCACAATGTGCAGAATCATTGTAATCCGATTCTAAATAAGTAGAGTTGTAAACTGCCGTTACGTGAATCCAAAAATCACCGCCTATGTAGACTACAAAATCTTCTCCACAATTCCCACCATATTCATCGTGGTTAAGAATGGTTTCTGTTTGAAATCTATACAACTCATCATTTCTATAGACATTATAACCCATTAAGGTATCCTGCGAAATATTAGGAGGTTCCCAGTTAAGATTGAAATAATTATTTGGACACACATACCAATGGTCCCAATTTAAATTATTGATGGGATTCAGCTGACCAAATGATTGTAAAATAATAATAATGCTAACTGTGAGTGTGAGAGTTGGTTTTTTCATAGCTCCACTGTTTTGAGTTTAAGCCTTTGATTAAGCAGAGCATTTGATTAGAAAATTCCCCGTTTGGAGGTGCTAATATACGAAATTTGAGGGGGGAAATCAAGTATGTGGTGTTATGGGGCGGGTCTGAAGGTGGATGGTAATAATGGTTGCAATTATAGCTATTTTAAGCCCTCCTGTCGAGCTATAATCCTTGTGTGGCATCATAGCTGCCTATCATAGTTCGTTAGTCTGGAGGTAGTAAAAAAAGCCCCTTCCACCCCCTGATAACCCCCAATATAAAACCAATATTCCATCATAAAATAAATATGTAATCGGTAAATAACAATGCACAGATTTTCGCAATTAAGAGTGCACAACTTTCAGCAAATAAGAATGCACACTTTTCTTTCTTAGTTGCTTTTTCCTTTAGAAAATTATTAATGTCAAGCCAGCAAAAAGCTCATGAGCTTTTTGCTGGATTGGGGTGGGAATTCCGGTGAAAGTGAACACCAAATATCGGAGTAAAGCAAGTCCTTGATTCCAGGACTTTGAGATGTCCTGATATGCTGCTTATATGAAAGATGTAATGCTCAGTATTCATTTAATGAGGTGTTCAAATATTCCCAAACAGAAGTGTTCACTTTGTCCGGTATATGCATTAATCAGCGTACTTGCCTTCTTTTGCATTGATGGTAGAGTATAATTGCTGCTGTACTGCCTGCAATTATACAAGCCCGCGAAGGCCAGCTTGCAGCTAAATGTCTGCAAATGCACTATAATGCATTATAATGTATTATAATGCACAATAATGCTATTATTTTGCATCTTATTGTCTGGAATAAGTGTTATTTTGATCAAAAAGGGACTGCTTTTTTTGTTAATTTTTAGGTTTCAGGTGGGTTTTTATGTTAATTTTTATGAGCGGATTCATTATTTTCATTAATTTCCTGAAAAATGCC
>JAIOSQ010000324.1 GCA_021107535.1 Bacteroidales bacterium
AGAAATTTTAATGGTGGAATGATAACATTTGTTGCTGCGAGATAGGCGGGTTGAATTAAACACCCGATCAGTCCCATGTCATGGAAGTTGGGAAGCCAGTTAACTCCTACCAGTGATTTGTCGAACCCAAAAGAACGTCTTATACATTCTGAATTATGAATAATATTTGCATGACTTACCATAACTCCATTTGGATTGCCTGTTGAACCGGATGTGTATTGTACCAATGCGATACTTTCTCCAATTATTTCAGGATCAACCCAGTCTTCTGCCATTTTTGGTAATACATCTTCAAAGGCAAGAATTTTCTCACCTCCAACCAATCCGATCTTTGTGAAATTTGTCTGAAGGTCTTCTCTTATATTGAATGTGGTCAGAATAATTGATGGTTCGGCATTTTGTAAAATAGCTGTAAATCGTTCATTTGGTTTATTCCTCTTTGGAGGATATGCAGGAACTCCGATCATACCGGCGAAAAAACATCCATATAAAGAGAGGATAAACGCTATTCCAGTAGGGAAAAGCAATAATACCCGATCACCTTTTTCTCCTGATTTCTGAAGATATGCCGCAATGGATTTAGACCTTTCAACAATCTCCGAACAACTGATCTTTTCTTTCTCATTTTCACCATCTTCAAGAAAGATATATACGATTTTTTCAGGGTATTTCTCAGCATTTTGTTGAAGCACTGATACCAGGTTACTGGCTGGGTAACTTGTCCCTTTATCAGAAGAAGTTAAAAGTTGTTTGTCCTTAGTACTCATATACAGGATTAACTGAGTGAAACGATGGCAAAACTACATTTTTTTACGGTATTTTTTGACAGCACATAACAACGGTTAATTTGTGCTGTGAGGAAGTGAAGCTGATAAGATCCGCATCACTCAGGTTTTAGAACGTGAAAATTCTGTATTTACCTGTAAGGGCTGGATTTACGAAATTCCTTACTATTCTTATCCAAACCAAAGATATCCTCAAGATTTTTCATAGGTTGCATACCTTCATATACCAAATTAAAATACTGAAGATTCGATCCGTATGACCAGATGGCAGCTATCGGGTTTTTTGTTTGTTTAAGAGTTCTTAAAAACTTCTTTTTAAGAATCTTGTCATTATATAAGGCATCCCAGTTTTTTCTGACTTCAGACATGAATACTTCCCTGCTCATGTTTTTGTGATTAAAAACGACATCCACAAAGTCATAAAGTTGCCAGTCCTCAGGGTAATTATTGAAAACGATTTTTTTCTCTGTACTCATCCTGTTAAAAAGTCCTGTTCCGGGAAGAGGAGTCAGGATGGTTGCCTGCACAGCGTCAATAGCTGCATTGTTGATGTATTCTGTTCGACTGGCCATTGTTTCAGGCGTGTCGCTTTCAAGTCCGTAAATAAAAGCTCCGAGTACGCTGATCCCGTATTTATGGATTTTTGCAAACACTTCATCGTAATGGTCAATGCCGATCTTAATGTTCAGCTTCTTGTTGGTTTCTTCGAGCTGTTCGACCCTTTCCGATTCTATACCAAGAAGTACCATCACACAGCCACTCCTGGCTGCCAGCTCAAGCACTTCTTCATTGTCAGCAAAATTCATGGAGGCTGAACAAAACCATTGCTTCCTGATCCCCCTCTCAAGCATTCCCTTAAACAAGGCAATGGCCCTTCTTTCCGACTTTTTGCCATATCCGATCAGGTTGTCATCAACAAAATAGATTTTTTCATGCCTAATAGTTTCCAGTTCATCCAGGACTTCTTCCACCGGCCGTTCCCTGTATTTGTTGCCGTTAAAGGTATGCACCGAGCAAAAATCGCACTTCATTGGGCATCCACGAGTGGTTTGAATGCTGGCAAACTGGTATTTCTCATGAAAAAGATGCCGGGCCGGGTAAACAGCATTTTCAAAAGGAAGAAGTTTCCCTTTGTAGACCTTTTGAAGCTGGCCTTTTTCAAAGTCTTCTATCAGTTGCTTCCAGACACTCTCGACCTCGCCGTTTACCACAGCATCAACATACAACACTGCTTCGTCCGTCATCATGGAAGCATGGATCCCGCCCAGTACAGTAGGAATGCCTTTTTCCCGGTAGATGTCAGCCAGTTCATAGGCACGGGTAACACTGGAAGTAAGAGTTGTAATTCCAACCAGGTCCGCTTCACGATACACAAACCTTTCGAAGTTTTCATCCAGGATCTCAACATCCCAGTCTTCAGGGGTTAAAGTAGCTACAATGCCCAATCCTATGGGCGGGTATATCACATGACTGTGAAGGATGAGCCCCTGCCTGTTTGTGCTCAAAGGGTTGATGAGCAGAAGTTTTTTCTTTTTTCTTTTCGATGCCATGTACGGCAAAAATAATCATTAAAAGTTAAATTAATTTCCCTCATGTATATAGATTTGTTACACATCATAAAAAAATGTAATTTTGCTGCAAATTCAGAGAACAATCATGATTGTAATTGAAGAATTCATAAAAGGAGTTGAAGAAGAGTTTGAAGACATGGAGCAGGGTAAACTAAAGCCCGACAGTGCGATCAAGGAACATTTTACCTGGGATTCGATCAATGCCCTGATCTTCATCGCACATGTGAATGTAGAATATGATGTGGTGATCAATGCTGATGATCTTGTAAACTCCAATACCGTTCAGGACCTCTACAATGTAGTGTCATCAAAGGCAAACGCCGCTTAATATAGCCAATGGCAGTTTTTAGTATCCCCGATATCAGGATGGCCGGTATCGCCGCATCCGTTCCCCGTCAGGAATATAATAACAGGGATTATGAATTGATTTCCGAAAAGGAGAAGGATACCTTTATCAAAATTGCAGGCGTGGAAAAACGCAGGGTCGCCGTTCCGGGGATGACTACTTCCGATTTATGTTTTTCAGCTGCACATAAACTTCTTGAGGGGCTTAATTGGAAGACGGAAGATATTGAGTTATTGATCTTCGTTTCCCAGTCGCGCGACTACCTTATCCCTGCAACAGCCGGTATTTTGCAGGATAGACTCGGGCTTCCGAAGTCATGCATGGCCTTTGATATCAGCCTGGGTTGTTCAGGATATGTTTATGGCCTTTCCGTAATGGGAAGAATGATGGCCAATGGAGCTATTAAGAAAGGACTGTTTCTGGTTGGAGATGTCTCCACACAGAATACATCATTTAAAGATAAAAGTACTTTCCCCTTATTTGGGGATGCAGGTTCTGCAACGGCGATAGAATATGTGAAAGGGGCAGCGGAAATGGCATTCAATCTGCAAACCGATGGAGCCGGTTACAAGGCCATTATCATCCCTGACGGAGGCATCAGGAATTTTGCGTCCCGTGAATCTTTCGAATACGAAGAGATTTCAGAGGGGATTACCCGGAATAAATTGCATATTGCACTCGACGGCCTGGAAGTATTCAACTTTTCCCTGAGGGAGGTAGCACCCAACATCAGGACTTTGCTGAAGCAGGTGGATAAGAATGTGGAAGATATTGATTATTTTGTAATGCACCAGGCCAACAGATTGATGAATGAGACCATCAGGAAACAACTGAAGATCAACCCGGAAAAGTACCCTTATTCCATGGGGGAGTACGGGAATACAAGTTCGGCATCCATACCCCTGACAATTGCTGCTGCCCTTTCGGAAGAGATTTCCGGCAAAGATTTGAATATGCTGTTTTCCGGCTTTGGGGTCGGACTTTCCTGGGGCAGTGTTGTTCTGAAAACAGATAAGATATTGTGCCCTGAAATCATTGAACTCTAAACTTCCAAACTATGTCTTTTTGTGATCTTAAGGGAAAAACAGTACTGGTAACAGGAGCTTCATCCGGGATCGGGATGCAGGCAGCCATCAGCATCAGCAAGCAAGGTGCTACACTCATTATCAGTGGACGTAATAAGGAAAAGCTGGCGGAAACACTCAGTCTGCTGGCGGGAGATAGCCATATAATGCATTCAGGCGACCTGACAAATGACGAAGACAGAGAAGAACTTTTACAGATGCTTCCCGAACTGAATGGCCTGGTACAATGTGCAGGGATTGTAGGCCCGACGCCTGCTAAGTTCATCCGGCAGGATGATATAAAAAAAATGTTCGGGATCAACTACGGGGTGCCGGTTTTACTCACTGCTTCCATCTTGCAAAAAAAGAAACTCATGAAGGATGCTTCTGTAGTTTTGATGTCTTCCGTTGTAACCCGCAGTCCATATTTCGGAGGCGCCCTTTACGCAGGATCAAAAGCTGCCATCGAAGCATATACTAAATCACTTGCCCTTGAGCTTGTTGATCGCGGGATCCGGGTCAACTGCCTGTCGCCCGGACTGGTGAATACACCTCTGATCACCGATCCAGCCAAAGAAGCAAACCCTGAGATGGTGGACGACTCGCTGAAAAGATATATTGCCAAATACCCGATGGGCATCGGGCAGCCTGAGGATGTAGCGAATACCATTGTCTTTCTGTTGTCTGATGAGTCGAAATGGATCTCCGGGGCCAACATCGACATGGGTGGGGTAATTCGTTAGCGTAAATTATCTTATTTTTGTTTTACTAAAGCAAACACTATGGCGCAGCCCGATTATTCCGTTGTGGTTCCCGTATTCAACAGTGATGATTCGCTGGAAGAGTTATTTGTGAGGACGAAAGCCGTTTTTGATCAGCTTGATGCTTCATTCGAATTTGTTTTCGTGGAAGATTGCAGCCGGGATAACAGCTGGGATGTTCTTAAAAAGCTTAAAGATGAAAACCCGGAAATGGTAACTGCCATAATGTTGCACAGGAATTATGGGCAGCATAATGCCACTGTTTGCGGTTTCAGCTTTGCCCGGGCTGAACGGGTGATCACCATGGATGATGACCTGCAGCATCCTCCTGAAGAAATACCAAAGATTATTGCGGCCTTCGATAAAGATGAAGCCGATATTGTTTATGGCATCTTCACCAAAAAACAACATTCAATGATCCGTAACATGGGAAGCCGCTCCATAAAAAGTACTTCCAAATTATTTTTGAAAGGAACGGGTAAAGGTTCTTCTTTTCGCCTGATCAAAAAGAAGGTCATCGAAAAGCTGCTGGAACACAACCTCCATTTTGTTTTTATCGACGAACTTTTGCTGTGGTATACCAGTGATTTTTCTTTTGTTGAGGTAGAACATCATAAGCGGAAAAGCAAAAAATCGGGGTATTCTGGGCAAAAGCTCCTGAGTATGATGTCGGATCTGATGTATTTTTATACCAATATCCCTCTCAAGCTAATGGTTTACGGCGGAATGATCGCTTCTTTGGTTTTCTTTCTTTTTGGGATGAAATTTGTTCTTCAGAAAATACTCTTCAATGTTGCTGTGCCTGGTTATACTTCCACCATCGTGACCATCCTTTTTTCCACCAGCCTGATCGTTTTTAGTCTGGGTGTGATTGGCGGCTACCTGAGCCGGATATATATGGTGCAGAACAAGAAACCCCCATTTACTATAAAAAAAGTACTTTAAGTTTATCGGATAAAAGTTTCAATCCTGATAATTTCTCCCTATGGGCTGAAAGCTCTGGCTTCTGCTTCATCTTTTCATTCAGTTCAACAAACTTGTTCTTATTGAAGATCCTGAGATATAAACGGCCCATGAACCAGGGAGCCTTGACAAGAATGGCCATGCGTAGTTTGTAAGGGAAGGTGTCGATGATGCTGGTAGAGACAGATAGCAATTTGGCAAAGGCCCAGCCAGGAGAACTCTGAATATAGGTCATAAGCTTCGCCCTGGGATAAACCTTTTGATAGCCTGTAAGTTCAGCATATTTCCCTGCACAGGCATCGGCTTTTCTGATCTCTGATTTTGTAAGCTCCTTTTTCCAGAGCCCGACCCTGCTTGTATTGATCTTCTTTAGTAGGCTGGAATGGTACTTCAGGATGAGATCGCTGGGATATATTTTTAATACTTCACTGCTTTTTTTGTAAAAATCAAAAGGGATTGAACTGAAAGGGATTCCGATAA
>JAIOSQ010000308.1 GCA_021107535.1 Bacteroidales bacterium
TCCTTGCCACACTGGCTTTTCAATTTATCATCTATTATTTGTTGAATAACCTTGTATCAGTGACCAATGGAACCCTCGGAATAGGAGGGATCGGGCCAGCCAGTCTGTTTGGTTTTATTGAGATCAGCGGGCAAGGCGGATTCCTGATAATGAGCGCCGTACTGGCTATAATCGTGGTAGGTATATTTTACAAAATATTCCATTCACCATACGGGCTTGCCCTGAAAGCACTGCGGGAAGATGAGGCTGCCCTGCAAACGATGGGAAGGAATACACACCGCCTGAAGATACTCGCATTTGTGATCTCAAGTGCATTCATCGGATGGGCATCCTATATTTTTGCTACCTATATGACCTACATTTATCCGGGGGGTTTTCATCTGGAAGAATCAATATTTATACTGATTGCTGTGCTGCTTGGTGGCAGTGGCACGATCAGGGGTGGTATTGCGGGTGCGGTTTTTGTAATTGTCATTCCTGAACTGCTCAGATATGCAGGCTTTCCGGATGATATTGCCGCTCCATTAAAGCAGATCCTGTTCGGATTGATCCTTATCCTGGTGATGCGTTACAGGCCAAATGGTTTATTCGGAGAATTGAAACTATAAGCATGAAAATCAATATCCTCGAAATACAAAACATTCATAAGAGCTTTGCCCTTAATTATGCAGGGAAAGGGCAGGCCCTGAAAAAGGAATATAAGAATGTTATCGACGGGCTGTCCATTGATATTAGTCGTGGAGACGTTACTGCGCTGATAGGGGGAAATGGAGCCGGTAAGACAACATTATTCAATTTGATTTCAGGACTTTTACGGCCGGATGATGGGATGATTTTATTCAGAAACAATGAACATGCTGTTGAGTGTACGAATGCTTCTCCATGGATAATTGCTTCAGCAGGGATCGGTCGGATGTTTCAGGGCACAAGGATCTATGGAGAGTTGACTGTGATGGACCACCTTCTAATACAGTCATCGCCTCTGGAAATTGAATGGCCCTTCTATAATATATTCAAGGACGGGAAAACAAGGTCTGTCCTTAGGGAGGCTAAGGAAAGGATCATGAATGAACTTGGTGTTTTTGGTGGCTTTGATGAGACCATCCGTGAAGCAGATAATATTGCATCAAGCCTTTCATTTGCGCAACAGCGGATGCTCTCACTGGCCGGCCTGATATGCGGAGATTATCAACTCTTCTTACTTGATGAGCCGTCATCAGGACTGAATCCGGATTCTTTTGGGCTTGTTTATGAAGTTATTGAAAGGATGAGAGACAGAGGAAAAACTGTTTTTCTGATAGAACATAATATGGATTTTGTTCGTGAGGTTGCCGGCATTTGCCACTATATGTCAGAAGGGAAGGTGCTATTCTCAGGATCGCCTGAAAGTATACTTGATAAAGATGAGGTCAGGCAAAGTTATTTGTTATGATGTTGGAATTTAAGAATATATCAGCTGCCTACTATAAAGGACATCCTATTCTGGATGGAGTGAACCAGACTTTTGCTGAAGGTGAAAAATATGCGCTTTTGGGAAGAAACGGGGCTGGAAAGACTAGCTTTGCTAACACGATCTTTGGCCTGCTACCTGTGATCAGCGGGGATATATATTACAAGGGGATTAAGATATCAGGACTGCCACTTGAAAAGATTTCAGGACTTGGGATAGGGTATTTTATGCAGGGAGCTCCTGTTTTTCCGCAACTGTCTGTCAGGGAAAATATTTTAATTGCTGCAGGGAAAGTCCATGGGCAAACATTTACCGGATCTTATACAGCTTTACAAGAGGTTTTTCCGCTTCTGCAGCAGAAAAGCATTGATCATGTGTCGGCGGGCTCTCTCAGCGGGGGTGAGCGAACACAGCTTGCTCTTGCCATGGCTGTATTTCACCAGCCATCCTTCCTGGTCATGGATGAGCCATTTTCCGGATTGTCACCAACCAACGTGCAGCTTATTCTTAATACATTGCTGGGATATCATAAAAATACAGGAGCTTCAATGCTGCTTATCGCCCAGGATAGGCAACTGGCATCTTCATTCTGCAGCGAACATTACCTGATCCGGGATGGAAAAATTCTCAGCGTCTGATCTTTATTAAGAAAAAATATATATCTTGCGAACTAAATATAGATATTTAGCCCGCTATGTCAACATATTGTCCGCGATGCGGAAACACATCAGTAGTAAAGTCTGGCTTCGTAAAGCAGCAGCAGCGCCATTACTGTAAAAAATGTTTCTTTCATTTTACGATTAACAATAGGGGGGTTCCTCCGGATATCAAGCGCCTTGCCTTACATTTATATCTTGAAGGCTTGAGTTATAGGGCGATAAGCAGGGTGACAGGCGTCAGTGATGTAGCCATTGCCAAATGGATCAGGCCTGTTAAAAAGTCGCTTCGTCCCTTACGTAAGCAGCAGATCAGAGTGACGGAACTGCACCGGCTTGAGCACTTCTTTATTACCAAAGAGCTGTTCAATAAATTTGGCTGGTTGCTCATCGGCCTGGAAGAAAATAAAGACGTTTGCCTGTTCGGATCCTATACGAGTGGTAATTGTAGGATTGAGGAAAAGGGTAAATAGTTTTAAGTGTTGGGCCCTTCGACAAGCTCAGGACAAGTTGTTGGTGGGCGGTAGGCGGTAGGCGGTAGGCGGTAGGCGGTAGGCAGTAACCAGTGACCAGTACACCTACGCTAAAGCTTCGGCGTACAAAGCATCCAGCATCACCTATAATAAGTTTGCAACATTTAAGCATTTTCTTCCTATCATTGTGTCGGAACAATTTTTCCGGCCTATGAAAAATAAAATACTCCAGGCAATTATTTTACTTTTTCTAATATTCATGGCTGCACCATCCTGTCATCAGCCTGAAAAAAAATCAAAAACAAAAGATACTCCTGAAATTCCTGTATACAGGATAGGTGTTAACCTTTCTCTTACCGGTAACGGAAGCTATTTTGCGGAAGAGTTTAAGAAAGGTTTGGATCTTGCATTTAAATACCTCAGCAGCCAGCCCGGGAAATTTAATATTGAAGTGATCTATGAGGACAATAAATTAAATCCTAAAGATGCTGTAAGCATTACCAAAAAGTTAATCGAGATTAATGAAGTTGATCTGATCATAAGCGGATATACTCCGATTATTCAGGCAACCGCCAGCCTTGTTAATAAATATGAAGTTCCGATGCTTGTTACATTATCAAGTGCCGATAAGATTGCTGCTTCATATGAATGGGTATTCAGGGATTTCGAACTGGAATCGGATAACATGCCCCTGCTGGCCGATTATGCCTATTCCAGGCTGGTCCTCAGGAAGGGTTCTTGGCTGGTAGTCAATGATGACATGGGACATGATGCCGTAAAATATTTTACTGAGAAATTCACAGAACTCGGTGGAGAGATAAAAGAGGGTGAGGTATTTGAAGCATCTGAGATGGATTTACGAAATAAGATCAATAAAGTAATAGATAAGAACCCTGAATTTGTTATTGTGATCGGCAGGGGGGGGGCGATGATCAATGCCTGCCGGCAGCTCAGGGAGCAGGATCTGGATATTCCTATATTTAGCAATAATACCATAGACAATAACAGCGTATGGGATGCGCTGGGCATTGCAGCCAATAACTTCTGGTTTCCCCGCCCGTATGCAGATCAGGAAAGCCCACGCTATCATAAAGTAAATGAGATGTTCAGGTCAAAACATGGCTGTGATATAAACTGGCTCAATTTATATGGAATCTCCATCGCGAATTACCTTTCAAGAGGATTGAAAGAAACCGATGGAGACAGGGAAAAAATGAAAGAATATCTAAAAAACCTGAATTTTAACTCCATACGCGGAAGATTGGTGATGAATGATAAGCATGATGTTAAAGTACCACATATAATCTGTCAGCGGAAAGATGGCGTCTCAGTTTCAGTGTATGTCCCGGAAGAAAATAAAAAGCAATAAATCATTAATAATTAAATACCCAAATTATGAAAAAAGTTTTACGATTGCTCTTATTAACAATGTCATTTGCCATTTTTAATGCCTTTGTATACGGGCAGGGCAGCACCATCAACGGCTATGTATATGACCTTGAAAGTGGTGAGCCGCTGGAAATGGCCAACATTTCAGTGAAAGGCACCCAGCAGGGAACCATCAGTGATGAAAATGGTTTTTTCTCTTTGGAGGTTTCTGGGGAAGCAGAACTTACTATTCAGGTTTCCTTTGTTGGTTATAAAACCATTGAACTGAATGTCAGTCCTGGTACGAGATCCCTCCAGGTGAATCTTGAGCGGGATGTGATCATGGGGGCTGAGGTAGTGATCAGTGCTTCGCGTATGGATGAAAAGATCATGGAGGCACCTCTTACCATCCAGAAGGTGAGTGCCCGCAGGATTGCAAATTCCCCTTCGGGAGATTATTTCAGCGAGCTGTCGAGCATGCGGGATGTTGAGATCATCAACAATAGTATGGGTTTTAAAATTTTCAATGCCAGGGGATTCAATACAACCGCCCCTTTGCGTGTGGTACAGTTCATTGATGGTGTGGATAATCAGTTGCCTACCATCAACATCGTTCCCGGAAATATGTTTGGAGTAAATGACCTGGATATCGAGAGCATTGAGGTGATCTCCGGCCCTGCTTCCGCTATGTATGGCCCCAATGCCATGCAGGGCGTACTGAGTTATAAGACCAAAAGCCCCTTTAAATATCGCGGGGTTACAGTCCAGGTAAAAGGCGGTAACAGGGAATACTTCGAAGGACAATTCAGGGTTGCAAAGACTTTCTTTGATAATAGGTTTGGAGTTAAGATTACAGGATCTTACATGAAAGCCAAAGATTGGCAGTCGGATTATATTTATGGAAGGCAGGGAGCAAATCCAATGATACAACAGAAAATTATGGGACAGATGTTGCAGGATCCTTCTTATGCAGACTTTAACAATTACTATAAAAATGTTGAACCAAATGCTGCCCCATTTAATAAAGTTATGATGCCAGGGTATTCAGAAGAAGATCTTTTTAATGGTGAGATTGACAATATGAAAGTCTCCGGTGCTCTATATTACAGATTTTCTAAAGATATGCAAGCTAAGTATGTTTATAGGTATTCAACAGGTACCAGTCTATATATGGGTAACAACAGGGCACCACTTGATAATTTTTACCAACAATTACATATGCTGGAATTTCAAGGTAAAGGATTTACATTCCATGCTGTCAGGTCGAATGATGATACCAGGAATACCTACACACTTGTTGGTGCAGGAGTAAACCTTGGCTTTGCCAGTCTTGGCAGTGTTGATGGCGCCTTTCTGCCAGCATATGTGAATGAAATTCAAACCCTTTCAAATAATTTTACCACTGCCCTAACAGAAGAACAGATTAACCAGGCCATAAATGCAGGATCTGTTGCTGCTCAAAATTCATGGTTAGAACCTGGAACGGAAGATTTTAATACAGCTTATGATAAAATTAAAGAAAATCCTCCACCAGCCGGAGCTCATTATCAAAGCAGAACAACCCTATATCATCTGGATGGTATGTATGAGCATAGTTTTAATAAGATCGACTTTAATGTTGGCGCCTCCTTCAGGAATACCAATCCTGTTTCCAATGGTAGCGTATATGCGGATACTCTTGTAGATGGAAAGTGGAAGAAGATCAATGTATCTGAATTTGGCGGCTTTGCCCAGGGAATATGGCATGCAGTTGAGAACAAACTGAAGGTGTTTGGATCAGTTCGACTTGATAAAAGTTCAAACTATGACTTGCAGATTTCTCCGAGGCTGGCACTGGTGTTTAACCTAAACGAATATCAGGTTGTAAGATTGACGGGACAATCGGCTTTCCGCAGCCCTGCTGTTACCGATCAGTACCAGTATCTGAACAGGGGAAGAGATATTGTTGTCGGTAATATTGATGGTTTTGGAAATTGCTATACACAGAGTTCCATAGATAGTTATTATGCTAATGGAAAAGATTCTACATTACTTGTTCCAACTGTTGTTAATGCTGTAAAACCAGAACAGCTTAAATCAATAGAATTTGGCTATAACGGAACTTTCTTTGATAAACTTTATGTTGAATTTAGTACATATTATAGCAGGTATTCCGATTTTATTGCATATCAACGTGTAGGAAGTCCAAGGACTGGCACTGCCGGTGAGCAGAGTGGTACTGATGCAATGAGAAATAATAACTATCAGAAATACAGTGTCGCAACCAATGTCGAGCAGGATGTTGACACCTATGGTGCAAGTATTGGATTTGGTTATTATTTCAATGAAAAAATAATGGCTTATGTAAATTATACATACAGTAATATAGATTCAACAGGAATTGGCAAGGATGTTATACCTGGTTTTAACACACCTAAACATAAAGTAAATATGGGAATTCAGGCTAATAAGGTTTATAAAAACCTTGGCTTTGCCGTTAACTGGAAATGGGTAGATGAGTATTACTGGGAAGCTGTTTTTGCCAGCGGGCCTGTTCCTGCATATAACTCCCTTGACTTACAGCTTAATTATTCCTTTCCAAAATTATATTCCATTTTCAGGATAGGAGGTTCAAATATACTGGGTACAGAATACATTCAGGCTTATGCAATGCCACAAATAGGTGCATTCTATTATGCCTCATGGACCTTTAATGTGGATTTTAAAAAGTAATGATGAAAAACTGTTTTTGTTGATTCTTAAACTGAACAGTGGTTAGTTGCTAGACCCCGCTGATTACCGGCGGGGTTTTTTATTTCACTATCAGAATGAGTAGCCCATGAACGTTATTTCCCTGGCGTATTTTTTAGCGATGTATTCTGCTTCCTCTTTTGTGAGGATTTCCCTATAACTTCTTTTATCTCTCCGGAAATCAGATTTGGCACGGTAATCCGGCATGCTGAGCTCAGTATCCAGGCTGAGTAATGTCGATATTTCTTTCAGGGCTTCAGGCATTTCTTCATAGCGAAAAACTTTGTCAACAGCAATGCTCCCCTTTATAGTATACATATCATACCCCAGGATGCTGTCACCCCTGTTGTTGAGCAAATAATCCTTGATGCTTTCAAAACTTTGTGCCCTGCTCCTGTGATAATAATGTGAAATGATCTTGTCCCAGGGATTTCTTTCAAAGCAAAATTTATAATAGTTGTTCCATACCTTAGCTGAAACAGAAGCCCGGATCTCCATTGCGGGCATATGGTTATAATAATTTTTTCTACTCCCCTTAAGGATACGTTTTTTCCAGTCCCGGAGATCATAATGCCGCTGAGTAATATGGATATTCTGTGGGCCGGAAAAACCCATAGATGCCCTGTAATCCTCATCATCTTTTGAAATCGGTGTAATGATATCACCCTCATCA
>JAIOSQ010000134.1 GCA_021107535.1 Bacteroidales bacterium
CATGGATCAGGCAGATATTGCCTGGGTATATTTCAATCCTCATACGCTAAGCCTTAAAAAGCTGCCTGAAATATCAAGCAGGGACGTTAAAGAGGCCTTTGGACGTGAAGACATGACTGTTAGCAATGATTCGTCACAGATGCTTAAAGATATTCTGAATTAAAGCTGGCAGGATGCCAATTTATTGCTGATGTCATCTGGGAATTTTGACGGACTGGACCCTTCAGCCATTGCGTCGTTAATTCTGAATAAAAATCAGGCATAAAAAAAGGTACAGGATAAACTTGCCTGTACCTTTTCTATGTTGTAGCCTCAGCTTAAAATAATTCTATCCATTCATCGATATAAGAAATTCTTCATTTGATTTTGTGAATTTTATTTTATCTTTCAGGAATTCCATGGCTTCAAGCGGGTTCATATCTGCAAGGTGGTTCCTGAGTATCCAGATTCTCTGAAGTGTCTCCTTATCGAGTAAGAGGTCATCCCTACGCGTACTGGACGCAACGATGTCGATGGCAGGATATATCCTTTTATTGGAAAGCTTACGGTCAAGCTGGAGTTCCATATTACCGGTTCCTTTAAATTCCTCAAAGATAACTTCATCCATTTTTGAGCCGGTGTCGATAAGGGCAGTGGCAATGATCGTAAGGGAGCCTCCCCCTTCGATCTTCCTGGCAGCTCCGAAAAAGCGTTTTGGTTTCTGAAGTGCATTTGCTTCTACGCCACCTGAAAGCACTTTACCTGAAGCAGGGGATACTGTGTTGTAAGCACGTGCCAGGCGAGTGATCGAATCCAGCAGGATAACTACATCGTGCCCGCACTCTGTCATCCTTTTCGCTTTTTCAAGAACAATGTTGGCAATTTTTACATGCCGTTCTGCAGGTTCATCAAAAGTTGAGGAGATCACCTCTGCCTTTACACTTCTCTCCATATCTGTAACCTCTTCAGGACGCTCATCGATCAAGAGTACGATCAGGTACGCTTCGGGGTGATTATGGGCAATGGAATTAGCTACAGATTTTAGCAATACCGTTTTCCCTGTTTTTGGCTGGGCAACGAACAGGCCACGCTGTCCTTTTCCAATCGGCGTAAACATGTCGATAATCCTTGTCGCAACGGCTTCATCAGGATTGGGATTGCCTGTAAGGTCAAATTTTTCTTCAGGAAAAAGAGGGGTCAGATAATCAAAGGGGATTCTGTCACGCACCTCTTCAGGTGATCTTCCGTTGATATTTTCCACTTTGATCAAAGGAAAATATTTCTCTCCATCTTTGGGAGGCCTGATGCTTCCACGGACAGTATCTCCGGTCTTTAGTCCAAATAATTTGATCTGTGACTGAGATACATATATATCATCAGGTGAATTCAGGTAATTATAGTCTGAAGAACGTAGGAAACCGTATCCGTCAGGCATGATCTCTAACACGCCATCGCTTGTTATAGCACCATCAAATTCATTGTAAGCATCATCTTCCTTTTTGCTTTTCCAGTCTGTCTGTCTGTCCTTGTTATCCTTTTCTGAAAAAGAAGGGTAAGATGTTTTCTTATCTCTAATAAGGGCTTTATCAGAATTTTCGGTAATGACCGGCAGTGTGGTATTTTTTCTATCGTCTGTTAAGACCTTAGTGTTTGTAGCTTTCGGTTTTCTTCCTCTTCTTCGTGTTTGATCCTCTTTTTGTTCAGAAGGTTTATCTTCTGCTTTAACTATGGGCTGTTCGTGGCGTGGACGATTTTCTTTTTTATTTGCAGGTTGTTTTTCCCGCGGACGATCTTCCTTTTTATTTGCAGGTTGTTTTTCCCGCGGACGATCTTCCTTTTTATTTACAGGTTGCTTTTCCCGCGGACGATCTTCCTTTTTATTTACAGGTTGCTTTTCCCGCGGACTATCATCTCTCTTTTTTCTTCCGTAACGTTTGACGTGAACGTCTGATCTTTCTTTGCTCAGAATATCTTTTGAGGGATTGAGGGCCTGGTGATCAAGGATCTTATAGATCAGGTCCTGTTTTAGCAGTTTTTCATACTTGGGAATGTTCAGTTCTTTAGCAATATCTTTAAGTTCTGATACAAGTTTGCTGTTTAGTGAAATAATATCGTACATAAGTTGAATTGTTTGTTCTGGGGATTATGCCTCCACATGTTATTGCCATAAAAGGCAGCATGCACAATAGGATATAAAGAATAAATGGTTTAAATGTTTTACTGATATAGGAGTATATCTGGAAAATATATCACAATTGACACTGCAAATATACTAATATTTTGATAATGCAAGGTTTTTTAAATTAAATTCAGAAAAAAATACTGGATACTGGATGCTGGATGCTGGATACTGGATAGTGTTGGGTGTTGAGTGAAGGTGCCCTATGCCCTCTCCACCCTGCACCCGATATAAATCAACTTAATAAAAGAGCTATCAAATCCAATACTACAATTTATTATCTTTGCAGAAATAATTTTGCCCTATGTTACAGCGTATTCAAACCTTATTGCTTATAATTGTATTTGGAGCTGGTTTAGCAGCGTATTTTTTTCCAATTGCAAATTTCTTTTCTTCCCATTTGTATACCATTGAACTGGGAGTTTTTGGTGTGAAGGAATATACTGAATATGGAATTGATTATCCTGATACGGTACTTTTACCTGTCGTGCTTGGACTGATCACATTAATTGCTTTCGTAACCATTGTTCTCTACAAAAGGAGGATGGTACAGGTCAGGCTTATCAGGTTTAATATGTTGCTAAATATTGTGTACCTTGCGCTGATATTTTTCTTTTATGTGCCTGAACTGGAAAAACTGACTCAGGTTAGCGCTGATTATATTAACGAGCCAGGAATTTACCTGTCTATTATTGCGGTGGTTTTCTTATTTCTCTCCAGCCGTTTTATTATGCGAGATGAAAAGCTGATCAGGTCTGCTGACAGGCTCAGATAAAGGCAGCTATAATGATTTCCTTTCATTTTCCAGAATTTCCAGGTCTTTGATCTGTTTCCCGTCAATAAGGAAGCGAATACATGTGATCACTTTATGAAGACCTGATTTTCCGGCAGCACCTGGATTCATGTGAAGCAAACGTTTTTTATCGTCATATATGACTTTCAGAATATGGGAGTGGCCACTGATGAAAAGGTCAGGCTTTTCAATGTTTATGAGTGCCTGTATGCTTTTGTCATAATGGCCAGGATATCCTCCGATATGTTTCATGAGTACTTTCACATCTTCACAATAAAATGATTGAATTTCGGGGCACGACATACGGATATCCTGACCGTCAATATTACCGTAAACAGCTTTCAGCGGCTTAAAATTGTTTAAAATTTCAAAGCTACTCTGACTCCCGATATCTCCGGCATGCCATATTTCATCACACTCCTTGAAGAAATCAAAAATTCCAGGATAAATCCAGGAATGTGTGTCTGATAATAGCCCGATTCGCTTCATGCTTGTCACTGAATAGCTTAACTACATTGTGGTGTTGTTGTTATTTGGAAGGTACTGATGGTCGGAACTGTCAGAAAGACTGAAGCTGATGCTGGCAGTCATAAAGGATCGAACAGCCATTCCATCCAACATGCCAGGCTTCCACTTAATCTGTTTTAACAGGTGGATTGCCTCTTCAGAACATCCTCCGCCCAGTGGTTGGATAATCTCAATATTTGAAATTCGGCCACTGGTTTCCACAACAAAACTGAGTGTAACCTTTCCGGTGATATTTGTTTTGTATGCGGTTTCCGGGTATTTAATATTCTCCCTGATAAAGATAGAAAAGTTCATTTTCGGGTCATCGAAAACTGGTAACGGAGCATGTTTAAGTGCTTTGGTAGCATAAACTATCATATTTGTATCTATGGGCCAGTCAGACAATTCAAATATCTCAAATCCTTTTTGCTTACAATTTCGCTTATACTTTTTAATATTGAATTTTACCGGAATAATAACATCGGCAATAATATAATTCAAGGACTTGACAGCCGGGTAATACATGATCAGTTTACATATCCTACAGGCTTCCCTATCCAGTTCGGGAGATACCGATTCAATGATATGGTAATTGACTTTTTTGCCATCAGTCATCACTGTAAACTTGACTTTGACAGTGCCTTCGATCCTATTTTTAAGTGCCTGCTCCGGGTAGAACATCTCATCGCAGATAAACTCCCGCATTAATTTATTTCCACCATAGGGCTGAGGTTGAGTGTCCATCTGGGTGAAAACACTTACCGGAACCAGAAAGATGACCAGGACAAGTGAGGCGTGAAGGAAGAATTTCTTAGTGTCCATACTATAAAATGTTTAGTTGGGACGGGCATTTCCAAAAATAAGAATAATTATCATTAATTATGTGTATTTATCACATGAATATTTTTCTTCATCAGTATCCGTTGATAAAAGTGCCTAAAGTATTTAAAGTACTTAGAGTATTTAAAGTATTTAAAGTACTTAGAGTATTTAAAGTGTTTTAAGTTTGGAGTTTGGAGTTCGAAGTTTAAATTAATCATTCTTAACATTTAAATCATCACTAGTAACTTGGCACTCAGCACTCCTTATCCAGCACCCAACACCTAACATCCAGCATCCAGCATCCAGCATCTGTATTATATTCCTCCCCTGGTACTCTGGCGGGATTAGTCTGTCTTGATGATTTTTATTAATTTTACACCTAAAAGAGGTATATGGAATTTATCTTCTTAGCAGCAGGATTATTAGCAGGAGCAGCGATAGCCTGGTTTTATGCCAGGAACCGTGCAATAATTGCTTCAAAAGAACTTGAAAAGGAGGTGGAGATCAGCAGGGAAAAACTGCAGATAGCGGAATCAAAGCTTGGTGACACGGAAACCAGAATTGAAGAGGAACGGAATATTAATTCCGAATTGAGCAAAAAACTTGCAATTTCTGGAGAGAAGGAAAGATCCTTGCAGGAAAAATATGATAATTATCAAAAGGAGCTGGAGAAGCTTCAGAAAAAGTTCACTCTGGAGTTTGAAAATATTGCAGGTAAGATCTTAAAGCAGAACACACAGGATTTTTCCCAGGCAAATCAAAAAAATATCGCAAGCATTCTTCAGCCTCTACGGGAACGGATCGAGTCCTTCGAAAAAAAAGTTGGAGAAACTTATGTCAATGGGATGAAAGACCGGGAAGGCCTGCGGACTGAAATTAAAAAACTACACGAGTTAAACCTGAAAATGAGTGAAGAGGCCAGTAATCTGACACGGGCTTTGAAGGCAGATACTAAGAAACAGGGCAACTGGGGAGAACTGGTATTACAAAAGGTGCTTGAACGCTCAGGCCTCATAAAAGGTGAGGAGTTTATTTTACAGCCTTCTTTCAGGAATGAGAAGAATGAACTTATCAGGCCGGATGTGATCATCAACCTTCCGGACGATAAACATATCATAATAGATTCAAAAGTCTCTCTGATCGCTTATGAGGCATATGTAAATGCAGATACAGATGTTGAAAGGGCGAAATTCCTGAAAGCGCATATCGACTCATTGAGAGAACATGTAAGAGGACTTTCCGACAAAGATTATCAGCTCGCACATGAGCTGGATACTCCGGATTTTGTGTTATTATTCCTTCCTATTGAATCAGCTTTCAGTATTGCAATCCAAGAAGATAATACCTTGTTTTCATTTGCCTGGGACAGGAAAATTGTAATCGTCAGCCCGACAACATTACTTGCTACACTCAAGACAGTGGAATCAATCTGGAAGCATGAAAAACAAACCAGGAATGCTATTGAGATCGCAAGGCAAAGTGGTAACCTGCATGATAAGTTTGTTTCCTTTCTTGAGGACATGGAAAAAATAGGTGTTCAGCTACGCACCACCAATAAAACATACGAAGGAGCACACAATAAATTGACTTCAGGGAAGGGAGATCTGATCGGCAGGATCAAAAAGCTACAGGAACTTGGTGCGAAAACTTCTAAAGAGATCCCGCAGAAATACCTGCGAACCGGTGCTCAGGAAGATGATGAAACAGCATAATGAAGCGGATATTTTACATATTTATAATCCTTCTTATCTCATCAGCTTGTTTCAACCTGAACAGTATCAGTTTGTATAATCTTTCATCCCAATACAGCAATACACCCTTCACCGAACTACAAACTACAGTTTTTAATATTGACGACTCAACGGCCAGGCTTTGGGTATTGATCTTTATGGATGATATGATCGCAGATTATGATACGTCATCAGGAAAGAGTTATACCCGGGTGCAACTTAAATATGAGTTGTTTGATACATACGAGTCGAAACAAATACTTGATAGTGTGAACCTTGTTATCTCTGACAGTTCACTAAAAACAGGGGATACCCTGATCCATATTGATTTCAAATACCCCGACAGGAATAGATATATCCTGAAGCTCAGCCTGACTGACCTGAACAGGATTGATTTTGTTGATTCCTATTTATGCCTTGATAATACTTCTGACTATTCCCGTAATTCTTTCTTGTTGAAAGATCAGGATGGGAGTTTATTGTTCAGGAAAGTGATTTCAGCTGATGAGGAAGTAAATCTTCAACTTGCAGATAAAAAAGTGAGGAAGGTTTTCGTCAGATATTACAAGAGGGATTTTCCGCTTGCACTGCCTCCATTCATGGAGGAATCAGAAGCGAGTTTTAATTACAAGGCTGACAGTACTTTTACGGTGACTGCATATGATGGGAAAATGGCAGGCATAAGGCTGCCCCGACAAGGATTTTATCATTTTCAAACAGACAGCAATCAGCGTAACGGCTTTACCATATACCGATTTCATAAAGATTTTCCGGAGATTACCAATACTGTTCAGATGCTTGAGCCTTTAAGGTATATAACAACCCGAAAGGAGTATACAAAAATAGATACTTCCGAAGATAAAAAACTTGCAATTGATAACTTCTGGCTGGACAATGCCGGTAATCCCAGCAGGGCCAGGGCCATGATCCAGAAGTATTATGGCAGAGTAGTGGATGCCAATGATTTTTTTACCTCATACCTGGAAGGATGGAAAACTGACCGGGGATTGATCTATATCGTATATGGCCCGCCAAAAATTGTGTACCGGGGAAAAAATCTTGAAGAATGGCTCTATGGAGAAAAGGGAAACTCCAATTCCATCCGGTTTCAATTTGTGAAGGTAATCAATCCTTTTACTGACAATGATTACAGCTTGATCAAATCTCCATCCTATAAGGAGAAGTGGTATAATATAGTAAACACCTGGCGCAGGTGATGCGAGGGGGTGTTAACGTATCAGGATCATTCTGCCTGATTCACTACGGCCATTGACAGATAAGCGATATATATAGACACCATTGTTGTTTTTACCCGCATTCCAGATAACTGAATGATCACCGGCATTTTGGGGTCCGTCAATAAGTTTATCAATAATTTTCCCGCTTTGATCGTAAATTGCCAAAAATACCTTTGCATTTTCCGGTACAGTATATTCGATGCGGGTTGATAAACTAAATGGATTTGGTGCATTTTGCTTCAGCATCGTGCCAATAGTGGGCTCAACGGGTTCATTTAATCCAACAGGATCTGCCACTGCCAGCGCTTTAATACAGAAATTCCCCGTATTCTGATACCCGGATGGGTCAACATAATCGTAAAAATCTTCCCAGCCTTTAGCGGTCATATAATAGCTTTCACCAGGACTAGCAGCTGATTCCACAAGGGTTTTCTGATCAGATCCAAGTAATACGGGTATAATGGATGTGCGGTCGTAGGGGTGGCCACCATCGGAAAGGGAAAGATATACGTAGAAATCATCTCCGTTTGCAATCTGAATATCCTGGTCAAGCAGGATGGTATGAAAACCGGAGTATTCAAGATTTCCTGACTGGGAGATCAGTTCTTCGCCCAATGTTCCGGCTGCGAAGTTATCATAGATCTTGATTGTATAATCTACATTATGAACTGCAGTAAAAAAGCTAAGTGCTTTGATCAGCTCATCCTGGGTGGCAATAAATGCATTAAAAGCTTCTTCGGTATCGGTTTTTGTATCACGCCAGCCATGGTAATCATGGTAATATGGGTTTTCATATTGCCTGGGTTCAACATTTTGGAAGGAGATAGCTCCCATTTCCGGGTGCTGACAGGCATGCTTGTCATAATAAGAAATCCAGAAATAACCGTCATAGCCCCAGCCGGTTCCCCAGGAATTCTTAACTATCCATGCTCCTGGCTCCGGTGCCTGGGTTACTCTGTTATCATCCCATCCGACAACGGATATGGCATGATTGGGATCATCAGAGGTTGAAGGTGGCTGATAATGCTCATACTCTGCATTGATATAGGCTCCGCTGTAACACATGCAGATGCCCAGCACTCCATAATCCATGATCACCTGCTTGATAACATCAATATTTTCAAGATTTTCACCGGCTATCAACCAGATGACATCTGTTGGATAATAATAATGATAGCTGTCATTATGCCTCTCAGGGGGTGTGGCATAGGATTGTCCGTCAATATCTCTGACAGCACCTTCCAACCTTGAAAGATATGCCGTAGTTACCCGGTAATCACCACCATAATGTACTTCGAGTCCGGCACCTGTCGGGGGGTCAAGATCGTCATTATTATGCTGATTGAATCCATTCCACCAGTCGAGGTGATATTCTGCAAGAGCGGGTTCACCGGTTTCCCCGGCAGCAGCCCAGACACCTGTCATATACAGATTGCCTTCTATGGCAGCCATGGCTCCGTGTGTCCAGCAGGTGCCACCCTGTTGTGATTTAACAGTTGTTACATAATTCTCTCCGTTATAATCACGCAGGTCAAAGGTTTCCGGGATCTGTGCTATAAGAAAAGCTGGTGTAATCCCGAGGATAAAAAGTAAGAAAGATTTTTTCATAATGTTTTTTTTGTAAAATTACAGTTTATTTCAATATGTTAAAAAAAAGCCTTGAAAAACGGATGGAAGTATAAATGAAAGTCAAATGGAAGACCTCTCAGAATGTTCGAACCGGGTTGCTTTTCAAAGCTTTTATAATGATTGCTCATAACATCAGACAGTCATTAGTATAAAAAGGTTGCACACTCGCAGGTATTTTTTATCTTTGATTTTTCAACAACAATCATGAAAAGAGAAAAATTAATTTTTGGGATCAGGCCTGTCCTGGAAGCAATAAGTGCAGGAAAAGAGCTTGATAAAATTATACTTCAAAAGGGCTTAAGAGGGGAGTTGTTTACCCGTCTCATGGCAGAGGCCAGGGAAATGAATATCCCTTTGCAGATGGTCCCCATAGACAGGCTTAACAGGATAACTGCAAAAAATCATCAGGGAGTGATCGCCTTGCTGTCGCACATTTCATATTTCAAACTTGAGCAAATATTACCCGGTGTGTACGAAAAAGGTGGAACCCCTCTCTTTCTTATTCTTGATCATATTACCGATGTCCGGAACTTTGGTGCGATTGCACGCACTGCAGAGTGTTCCGGAGCAGATGCTATCATTATTCCATCGAAGGGTTCCGCAGCTATCAATGAAGATGCTATGAAAACTTCCGCTGGTGCACTAAATATTATTCCGGTGTGCAGGGCCGACAATCTTTTATCTGCCGTGAAGTACTTGAAGGATAGTGGGCTAAAAATCGTTTCTGCCACTGAAAAGGGGAGCGTTGATTATCATGAGGAAGATCTCAGGGTTCCGCTAGCGTTGATCATGGGTTCTGAAGATGATGGTGTATCGACACCTCTACTGAAACTCAGTGATGGCCTTGTCAGTATCCCACAGGCCGGGCAAATAGAGTCCCTGAATGTTTCTGTGGCTGCAGGGATTATACTTTTTGAGGTGTTAAGGCAGCGGCAGGCATAAAAAAAACTCCGGCGGGGCCGGAGCTTTAATATATCTGAATTTAAACTCTCTTTTCTTTGATCCTTGCTTTTTTACCGGTAAGTCCCCTGAGGTAGAAAATCCTTGCCCTTCTTACCACACCTTTTTTGTTTACCTTAATGGCATCAATAAAAGGTGAAGCGAGCGGAAAAATCCTTTCAACACCTATACCGCTCGAAATCTTTCTTACTGTGAAGGTTTCTGTAGGACCGCTGCCGACTCTTTGCAGGACAACGCCCTGAAAATTCTGTAAACGTTCCTTAGCTCCCTCAATAATTTTATAGGTAACGGTGATTGTATCACCTGCTTTGAATTCAGGAAAAGTTTTTATTTCTACCTGGTCTTCAACAAACTTCATTAATTCGTTCTTGCTCATCACACGCTGTGTTAGTAGGATTCTTTAAAAATGGCTGCAAAAATACATCTCTTTTCTATAATATCAAAGCATAAAAAAATAATTTTAAGATGACAATAGAAGTTAAAATGGCCTGCCGCTGACAATAGGCCCAAACCTTCCAATATTTGCTGAAGATATGTCTGCTGTAAAAACCAGTTGGAGGAAACTAATTGATAAAGGAGTAAAGAAAATCTATCCTGCTCATGGAAAACCATTTCCCATTGCAAAATTGATGAAAAAAGTAGTTTTATAGAAGACTTTCTTCTGTTTTTTATCGCTGGACGATAATCTTTGCAGTATAAATTTCTCTTTCAGTTGAAACTGTCAGGAAATACATTCCATTGGGCTGATTAAACTCGATTACTGTTTTATCAGTTGTTAAATTGATTTCTTTAACTTTTTCTCCAATATAATTGTTTATTGTTAAATGAGCCTTTGAATGTTTAAGCGAAGAAATGTCAATTGAAAAATTTCCTGAAGTCGGATTTGGATATATCAGCAAGGATGATGAATTAGAGTTTTCATCAATACCTATTGGATAACAAAAGTAGTTTGATACACTTCCATTAAAATATGGATTTGGAGTGTTAACCATTTGATTTCCAACAGCCATACCATTGTAGGCGGGATTCCCCTGCACGTTAATATAATTTCCCTCAAACTTGTAATATCCCAGCAAACCGGTTTGAGAAGTTGGATCTGGAAGATCATACATGTTAGCTGCAATATCAGCTGCTGAACGAGCAACATTCCAGATTCGGACTTCATCAATAAAACCAATAAACTGTTCATAATGATTTGATTGGCTGAACATATGTCCAATCCCGGTGGTATGGCCGTTTTGGAATAAATTACCTGTCCAATGGAAGGATGCTACCTGAACTCCATTTATTAAGTATTTCATGCTGTCACCATCATATGTGCCGGCAACATGATAAGTTGAATCAAAGCAAAATGGCATGGCGTGAGCCAGAGCTTTATACCCTGTTTCTGTCCGAATTGAAAATGTCTGTGCGCGCAGGAGATAATTACAATCAAACCCATCGAAATGTTTAGAAACAATATCATAAACAACAGGTGCCGGATCTGAATTTTGTATTGTTATTAAAGCTTCAATAGTTATTAAATGTCCAGTAACAGCTAAGTTACCAATATCAACCCTGTTATCATTAGTACCAGGGGCAAAATAGACCCATTGACTGAATGAGGATATTGATAAAATGATTGCAAAAGCAGTAAATAATATTTGTTTTTTCATGTTGTTCTTGTTTTATCTTTTTTGCTTACTCTTTCCGGTTTTCAGCATCTACGTACGAATAAACTTTATAGCCAGAGCATATCCGATAAGGTTACGCTGACATAAGTTTTGCCGCTCGTTCTGTTTCTTTAACGTATAAAGATACGTAATTCTTAAATATTAGTTACATAGTCTTATGAAATTACGTGGTATTGCTTATGTCGATTGTTGCATACACGTAGACTTACCTTTAATGCAGCGGACACAATAGGAATTGGGGTTTTTATTGGAATTTGGCACTCGACACCTTTTTCTTCCCAAACCGCATACCTCAATTTTCATCCAACAAATCCGGCCTCCGTGACCTGGTTCGCTCAATGGCCTTCTCCAGCTTCCAATTGTCGATCCTGGCCTGGTGCCCTGAGAGAAGTATGTCGGGTACCTTCAATCCTTTGAATTCCCTGGGCCGTGTATAAACAGGAGGTGATAATAAATTGTTTTGAAATGAATCGGAAAGGGCAGAGGTTTCGTCGCCAAGTACACCCGGGATCAATCTTACAATACTATCTACCAATACAGCAGCGCCAAGTTCCCCACCGCTCAATACATAGTCGCCAATGGATATTTCCCTGCTGATGTATAATTCCCTTAGCCTTTCGTCCACGCCTTTATAATGGCCGCACAACATCATCAGGTTTCCTTTAATGGATAATTCATTCGACAGGCCCTGATTCAGTAATTCCCCGTCAGGGGTAAGGAAGACAATTTCATTGTAATCGCGCTCAGCTTTGAGCTTATCAATGCATCTTGCAATAGGTTCAATGCTCATAACCATTCCGGCACCACCCCCAAAAGCATAATCATCCACGCTGCGGTGTTTATCCGTAGTATAATCCCGAAGATCATGAAGGTGTATCTCCACCAATCCTTTATCAATGGCTCGCTTTATTATTGAATGGCTGAAAGGGCCTGTGAACATGTCCGGGAAGATGCTGATGATATCGATGCGCATGGATTAAAGTTTTGAGTGTTGAGTGTTGAGTTTTAAATTACTTCCTTAATCAAAATTCATCATTAACAGAAAATTAGAAAGGCCTTTGTCCATTTAGCCTGGCTTATGTCATTCAACAGTAATAAAAATCCAGGTGCCGGTAATTGTTGCAAGCATGAATAAGACAAATATATTTAATTCGGGATAAAAGTAGGAAATAAAAAAAGGACTGTGCAAAAAGCAGACGGGAAAAGCACAGTCCTTAACCAAATCTTATAACTTAATCAAAAAGCTGCTTCAAAAATACAACCGATAGGTGTTGAATGCCAAATAATTCACCTCACAAATACTCTACATCAAAATCTGAACAAAATGCAGTAATATTATGTGTTTTATAATGAGGTAATTATAAACCGACATCTTTCATGATTAATTTTAGTAATTTTGCAGCATCATGTCTATTATACATAGACACTATTACTAATTTAGAACAAAATCCTTTAACACAATGAAAAATATTTCCCTTTTTATTATTGGCTTACTATTATCCACAAGCCTTCTGGCTCAGATTGCACCTGATAAATACTACGTTCAGTTTACGGATAAAGACAATTCCCCTTATTCGATCCAGAATCCTGAGGCCTACCTCTCTCAGAGAGCCATTGATCGCAGGGCAACTCAAAATATTCCCATCGACATAAAAGACCTGCCTGTGAACCCACAGTACCTGCAGGCCGTTAAGGATGCAGGGGCAACAATTCTGAATCCCACAAAATGGCTTAACGGTGTAAGCATACAAACTTCGGATCCTTCGGTGATCAATGCCATTGAAAGTTTACCTTTTGTGCAAGGAATTGTGAAATCCCCGGTAAATCCGGGCGGAAGCAGTGTTGAAAAACCATTCTTCAGCCAGGAAACATTTTCTCGTGTTTCCTCAAATAATAACATTGGCACAAAGGCATTTATGGGTTTTGATTACGGCCCGTCATTCAACCAGATCAATATGTTGAAAGGGGATCAAATGCATGAATTGGGATATACGGGTGAAGGAATGATCATTGCAATGCTGGATGCCGGCTACAACAATGCGAATACGCTTCCTGTATTTGACAGCCTATGGAACAATGGACAAATTCTCGCTACGCGCGATTTTGTTGATGGGGGAGAGATCACGTTTAACAAACATTATCACGGTACAATGGTCCTTTCCACAATGGGCGGCCATTATCCCGGCGAGGTTATAGGTACGGCACCTTATGCCTCCTATGTGTTGCTCCGTACGGAGGATGGAGGTTCTGAATATATTATAGAGGAGTATAATTGGGTTTCAGGTGCTGAATATGCTGACAGCCTGGGTGCAGATGTCCTGAATACTTCCCTGGGCTACGGTGAATTTGATGATCCTTCACATAACCATACCTATGAGGATATGGATGGAAATACAACACCCATTACCATTGGTGCTGATATTGCAGCCAGCAGGGGAATGGCTGTTGTTACCAGTGCCGGAAATTCAGGAACATCTGCATGGTATTATATCACTGCTCCGGCCGACGGAGACAGTGTATATTCTATCGGGGCTGTGAACTGGGAAGGCAATTATGCTGCTTTTAGTGGTCACGGCCCGACCTATGACGAAAGGGTCAAACCCAATGTGGTTGCACAGGGTGAGGGAGCATACTTTGCCAATACGGATGGCAGTTTTATATATGGAAATGGAACTTCATTCTCATCACCTATCCTTGCCGGGATGGTGGCTTGTTTGTGGCAGGCCAGTCCCGACATGAACAACATGGATCTGCTCAATGCTATCCAGGCCAGCGCGACCAGGGCCAATGATCCTGATGATAATGTCGGTTATGGCATCCCTGATTTTATGGCAGCACATAATATTCTGACCTTCATCATTGGAGATAACACTGAGTTGCTCACCGATATAGCGCTTTATCCCAATCCATTCTCCACTTCTTTTGAACTCAGTTTCAGGACGGAGATAAACCTGGAAAACAGGCTCATACTCACTGATATGACCGGAAGAAATGTATTCGAACAAAATTATAATTCAATACAGGGAATGAATCATTTAAAGATCACCGACCTTCAAGATATTCCTTCCGGGATCTATTTTCTGCGTCTGGAAACAGGAAATACCATAAAAACCTTAAAGTTGATCAAGCAGTAAAGGAACACAGTTTTAAGGAAACATGCCGAGTGCTTCGCTACAAATGGAGATATCTTCAACGGGATACCAATAAAATGATAGCATTGCTCAAAGATCCAGGCTTTTTACGATTTTTTCGATATTAGTTTGTAACTCAGCCAGCACTTTTTCATAATCATCGAGATCATTGAGTGCGGCTTTCACACCAAAATAGAATTTTATCTTGGGCTCGGTACCGGAAGGACGCACACTGATCTTGCTTCCGTCTTCAAGAAAGAATTGCAGGACATTGGACTTCGGGAGTGTTATGTTATTTTCTGTTCCAGTTTTTATTTCCCTTGCAATACCGGATTGATAATCTTTGATCATCACCACCTTGCTGTCGTTGATCAGCATGGGTGGGTTTTCCCGGAAGCGCTCCATGATCTTGCGGATCTCTTCTGCACCCGACATTCCTTTCTTGACAACTGAAATAAGGCCTTCAAGGTAAAACCCAAACTCCTTGTAGATATCAAGAAGGACATCAAATATGGTTTTTCCCTGTCCTGCAGCCCAGGCTGCCGTTTCAGCGATCAGGGCACAGGAACTTACGGCATCCTTATCCCTGACAAAGTCACCGATCATATATCCATAACTTTCTTCGCCACCGGCAATAAAAGTTTTCTTCCCTTCATTTTTTCTGATGATGTCGGCAATCCATTTAAAGCCTGTAAGTACATCGAAACACTCAACCTTATACCTATTTGCAAGATCAATCAATAGCTCAGAGGTTACAATGGTTTTAATGATATATTCTTTGCCTTTTATCAGGCCGTTCTCCTGCCATTTCCTAAGTATGTAGTAAAGCAGCACTGCAGCAGTTTGATTTCCATTGAGGAGGATGAAGTTGTCCTTATGGTCCTTTACTGCTATGCCCACCCTGTCAGCATCTGGGTCTGTCGCCATGACAAGTGATGCACCTTCCTGAATTGCCTTTTCGATGGCCATTTCCAGGGCTGATGCTTCTTCCGGATTCGGTGACTTTAGGGTTGGAAAATTCCCGTCGGGGATGGCTTGCTCTTCAACAACACTGACATTGGTGAATCCAAAGTTTTTCAGGCAGCGTGGTACCATCGTAGCACCTGTTCCATGTAGTGGTGTATATACAATTGGAATATCATGATATTGTTTGATCAGTTCCGGACTTAGAGAAAGCTTCTTGATCAGTTCAAGGTAGAGTGCATCAGTTTCTTCACCTATGATCTCGATCAGTTCCTCTTTACCATTAAATCTTACATCATCGAATGAAGTAATATTGCGTACTTCTTCTATCACGTTTTTATCATGAGGAGGGATCATCTGGGCCCCATCATTCCAGTATGCCTTATAGCCGTTGTACTCTTTTGGATTATGGGAAGCAGTGATCACGATACCGCTCTGACATTTATAATGCCTGATGGCAAATGATAATTCAGGAGTAGGGCGAAGGCCATCAAAGAGATATACTTTTATGCCGTTTGCAGAAAAAACCTCGGCAGTAATGCGTGCAAAATATTCACTCTTGTTTCTTGAGTCATGAGCCACGGCAACACTGATACCGGCATCATCTCCATATACTGTTCTTAAATAATTGGCCAGTCCCTGGGTGGCCATACCTACCGTATATTTATTCATCCTGTTTGTGCCAGCACCCATGATGCCCCGCAATCCTCCGGTGCCGAATTCAAGGTCTTTATAAAAAGACTCATTCAGTTCCTGGGGGTCATGCTTCATCATATATGAGATCTGATCTTTAGTCTCTTGATCTATATTGCCTTGCAGCCACTTATTGGCGCTGTAGATTACATCTGATTTATTCATGCTTTTATTTGTCTTTCTTTAATATAGAAATGCATTTTTTTAATGATGTTTTCCATTCCGGAATAACAATATTCAATTCATTTTTAATCTTCGATTTATCCAGTACACTGTATGCTGGCCTGATTGCTTTCGATCGTCCGTATTCTTTGGTGCTCACCGGGATCACTTTGCAGTCGATACCGGAAAATTCAATGATGGCCTGCGCAAATTCAGCCCAGTTGGTAATGCCCTCATTTGAATAGTTATATATTCTTACACCATTGAAAGAATTCACTGAAGGAAGTAATGTGAGGATCGCCCCTGCAAGGTCTGCAGCATAGGTGGGAGTTCCGGACTGATCGTTCACCACCCTGATCTCATCTCTGGATCTGGCAATCTTTCTGATTGTTTTGACAAAATTATGTCCGAATTCGGAATACAGCCAGGAGGTCCTGATAATTGCGGCATTGGGATTTGCCGTGTGTACTGCCTGCTCTCCGATAAATTTCGAGTGTGCATATCCGGACTGTGGATTTGGATCATCCAACTCGGTATATGGCGTGCCTTTATTTCCATCAAAGATAAAATCGCTTGAAATATGGATAAAGCCTGATCCGTGTTTCCTGGCAAGCCCTGCCAGCCCTTGTACGGCAGTTCCGTTGATACTGATAGCAAGTTCGGGTTCATCTTCAGCCTGGTCCACTGCATTGTAAGAAGCACAATTGATGATGACATCCGGATGAAACGAAAGGATCAGCTTTTCTGCTTCTACATAATTTGTGATATCAAGTTCATCTACGTCAGTGAACAGGAATTCGTGTTCAGCTTGATTATCGGTGAGTGACCGGATGGCCATTCCTAATTGTCCGTTTGCTCCCGTAACAAGTACTTTCATTGTGATTCCCCTGCAATTAGTTCCCTGAAATAACAAATAGTCTTTTCCAGGCCTGTTTTTAACGGCGTTTGCGGTTCCCATTGAAGTTCCTTTTTTGCAAGACTGATATCCGGTTGTCTTTGCAGGGGATCGTCTTCAGGCAGATCCCGATAGCTAATGCCTGATCCGGAGCCGGATATTTCCCTGATAATCTCAGCAAGTTCGAGCATGCTCATTTCCTTTGGGTTTCCAAGGTTTACAGGTCCTGTGAATGAATCATCGGTATTCATCAACTTTATCAGTCCCTCAATCATGTCATCAACATAGCAAAAACTTCTGCTTTGTTTACCCTGTCCATAAATTGTCATATCCTCACCGGCAAGGGCCTGGGTGATAAAATTCGAGACCACCCTTCCGTCGTGCGGATCCATTCTGGGCCCGTAAGTGTTAAAGATCCTGGCAATTTTGATTTTTACATTGTTTTGATTTCTGTAATTCACAAATAATGCTTCAGCGCATCTTTTTCCTTCATCATAACAGGCGCGTGAACCGATAGGGTTCACATGGCCCCAGTAGTCTTCAGTTTGCGGATGAACCTGTGGATCCCCATACACCTCACTGGTGGATGCCTGGAGTATCCTGGCCTTGATTCTTTTTGCAAGCCCCAGCATGTTGATGCTTCCTGCAACGGATGTTTTTATGGTCTTGATGGGATTGAACTGGTAATGAATAGGGGAGGCCGGGCAAGCCAGGTTATAGATCTCATCAACTTCGATAAAGAAAGGCATGATAATATCATGCCTGATGACCTCAAAATATGGGTTGTCCTGCAGATGAAGGATGTTTCTTTTATTCCCGGTAAAAAAGTTGTCCAGACAGATGACTTCATGGCCATCATTTAAAAGCCTTTCGCAAAGATGGGAGCCGAGAAAGCCCGCTCCTCCGGTCACCAGAATTTTCTTTTTCATATGTGTATTGTTCTACCCTGTAATAATTTACTGCCAGATCACTTTCCGATGGCAATATGATCAAAGCCTGCTGAGATTAATTCTGCACGATCGTAAATATTACGCCCATCGAAGATAACAGCCCTATTCATCCGTTCTTTCATCAGTTCAAGCCTTGGCATCCTGAACTCCTTCCACTCTGTGACAAGCAGGAGGCAATCAGCATCGTAAAGTGCTTCATATTGGTCTTCAACAATCTTGATTTTATCTCCAAGTACCCGTTCAGCCTCTTTCATGGCAACCGGGTCATAAGCCGTAATATGACAACCGGCTTCTGAAAATAAATCAACCAGAACCCTGGAAGGAGCATCACGCATATCGTCGGTTTGCGGTTTAAAAGAAAGTCCCCAGATTGCTATCTTTTTCCCTTTCAGATCATTATTGAAATATTTCTTTACTTTGTGAAACAGGATCTTTTTCTGCGCGGCATTCACATCTTCAACGGCCTGCAGTAAGTTCATCTGATAATCATTTTCAGCAGCAGTACTGATCAGTGCTTTTACATCTTTAGGAAAGCATGATCCACCATAGCCGATCCCGGGGTATATGAATTTTGACCCGATGCGTGGGTCGCTGCCGATACCTTTTCTTACCTTATCAACATCGGCCCCCAGGATCTCACATAGGTTGGCAATTTCGTTCATAAAGCTGATCCTTGTGGCAAGCATGGCATTGGCGGCATATTTTGTCATTTCGGCAGAAGGAATATCCATGAAAATGATAGGATGGCCGTTCAGTGTAAAAGGCTTATAAAGCTTCTGCATGATTTTTTCAGCCTTTGCTGATTCCCTGCCGATCACAATCCTGTCCGGCTTGAGGAAGTCTTCAATGGCAGCACCTTCTTTCAGAAATTCAGGATTTGAAGCTACATCGAATTCAATGTTTGCACCGCGCTTATCCAACTCTTCCTTGATAAGTACCTTAACTTTCTCCGATGTTCCTACAGGTACCGTGCTTTTTGTTACCACCAGGATATAATCCTTCATTTTTCTTCCAACTTCACGGGCAACATCCAGCACGTATTTCAGCTCCGCACTGCCATTTTCATCAGGAGGTGTGCCAACTGCGTTGAAAATAACATCACATCCCTTAAGCGATGCGGCAAGGTCGGTACTGAAATGTAAGCGGGCTTTTTCCAGATTACGCTGTACCATGATATCCAGGCCCGGCTCATAGATCGGAACAATACCCTTTTTCAATCCATCGATCTTTTCTGCATCAATGTCTACACATGTAACATCAATACCAACCTCTGCAAAGCATGTTCCGGTGACAAGGCCTACATATCCTGATCCGACAATGGTGATTTTCATAGTTTATAATAAAGTATAATTCAGTTTAAAATGAGTGGGTAAAGGTAAGGAAATTTTGGGTTTTCCGCCTTCGCTTCACTATGGCGGACGCAGTGGGTAGATATTCGACATTCTTATTCCTTGTTCCTTGTTCCTTGTTCCTTGTTCATTATTCTTTATTCAAACAGGGTACCCTCAATACTTAACTTTACGCTCACTTTCATTCCATCGGCGGAACACATCACGTGCTTCATCCCTCATCTTGTTGATGAATGGAATTTTTCTTTTATCGGGTTGGCATTCGATTTCCTTATAAATGAATTCGTCGTCGAAACCTGATGCTGCTGCATCTTCTTTGCTTGCAGCATAGAAAACAGCAGACGGCCTGGCCCAGTATATAGCTCCGAGACACATCGGGCAGGGCTCACAACTGGAATATATCTCACAGCCCTCCAGTTGGTATGACTTTAATATGCTGCATGCTTTTCTGATAGCCACGACTTCAGCATGGGCAGTTGGATCAACAGTGCTTGTAACTTCATTTATTGCAGTTGCAATGATCTGTCCGTCTTTCACAATAACAGCCCCGAAAGGGCCTCCGTTTCCCATAAAAATATTTTCTTCTGCAAGCCGGATGGCTTTCTCCATAAATTGTGGATCGTATTTCTCCATAATTTTAAAAATAATTATTCCAGTTTCCTTTTCTTGTCGGCTTGCTGACCGCCGCCTCGAGTTTATCAAGAAACTCATTCCTGGGGATGCTTATTGCACCCAGACTGCGTAAATGTTCAGTGTCCTGTTGGACGTCAATAAGCTCAAAATTCCATTTTTTCAGCAAATCCACTAAGTGGTACAATGCAAATTTAGATGTATCCCGCATATCATGAAACATGGACTCGCCGTAAAATGCCTTGCCAATTGATACCCCATAAAGCCCGCCCACGAGTTTATTTTCAAACCATGTTTCCACTGAATGGGCAAATCCTGCTTGATGCAGACTTGAATATGCTTTTAGCATTTTCCTGGTGATCCAGGTGCTCTCCTGACCTTTCCTGGGTATTTCAGCACATTTACGGATAACTTTATCAAATTCCTTATCGAAAGTACATGAATATTTACTGCTTCTGACCAGCTGCTTCAGGCTTTTCGAAACTATAAATCTATCCGGAAACAACACCATTCGCGGATCCGGTGTCCACCATAGGATCGGGGAACCTTCTTTATACCAGGGAAAGATACCATTGGCATAAGCAAGTACCAGGCGGTCAACGGAAAGATCACCACCATAGGCCAGTATGCCTTCTTCTTCGGCATAAGAAGGATCAGGGAATTCCAGTTCTTTATTTAATCTAAATATTGCCATGTAAAATCATTCATACAGGCTGTTATAACTTATCAAGGCATTGCAGGATCACCTGTGATGTTTCTATTATCTGTTTAGATGAGATCGTCAATGGAGGAGCAATCCTGAAGGCGGAAGACCTGAAAAGAAAGCGGTCTGTGATCAAGCCTTCTTCAGCAAGGCACCCGGTCAATGTACTGGCTGCAGATCCATTTTTAAGTTCAATTCCCATCATGAGTCCCTTGTATCGTATTTCTTTAATTGCGGAGTGTCCTTTTAATAGCTCATAAAATTGCTTTCCCTTTTCATTGGCTGCTTCTGCAAGGCGATCCTCAAGAATGATCTTCAGGTTGGCCAAAGCTGCTGCACAGGATACCGGATGTCCGCCAAATGTCGTGATATGGCCAAGTGCCGGGTTGAAGGTCAGCTTGTGCATGGTCTCCATGGAGGAAATAAATGCACCTATGGGCATACCGCCGCCCATTCCTTTGGCCAGGCACAGGATATCGGGTACGAGCCCGAATTGTTCAAAGCTGAAGAGGCTGCCGGTACGGCCAAATCCCATCTGTATATCATCAATAATAAGAAGTGCCCCGCTTGTATCGCATTGTTCCCTGAGTGTTTTCAGAAAGCCAT
Organism: Bacteroidales bacterium; assembly: GCA_021107535.1. GTDB lineage: Bacteria > Bacteroidota > Bacteroidia > Bacteroidales > B18-G4 > B18-G4. Next base: position 21,593 of record JAIOSQ010000134.1, read on the forward strand.
CTTCAGGTAGGATGATCCCGGCTTCGGCCTGTATACACTCCACAACGACACAAGCCGTCTTTTCGCTGATCCTGTTCAACATTCCGGCATTGTTAAATTCCAGGAAGCGTATATCCGGGATCAGGGGACGGAAAGCATTTTTTAATTTTTCATTTCCAAGTAGACTTAATGCTCCTGCGGTTCCGCCATGATATGCATTTTTGAAAGCCACCACTTCTGAACGTCCTGTAGTGCGTTTTGCCAGTTTTAGAGCACCTTCTATGGCTTCACTGCCGGAATTTACAAAATATACTGCCTCAAGGTTTGCAGGCAAGTGCTGGGCAAGCTTATGTGCCAGTTCAACCTGTGGGGATTGTATGTATTCCCCGTAAACCATCAGGTGCATGTATTTGTCCAGCTGATCATGAATGGCCTTAAGCACCCTGGGATGCCTGTGTCCTATATTGCTGACTGCCACCCCGGATACCAGATCAGTATAGCGCTTACCTCTAATATCATAAAAGTAGATCCCTTCGGCTCTTTCAACTTCAATGGCAAGAGGGGTGGAAGACGGAATTCCCAGATGACGAAAATACAACTCTCTCAGACCGGACATAATTTCTGAATTTCCTGATACAAAAGTAATGAAAGATGTTAGTTATTTTGTTCATAAAAATATTCATGCAATAATCAAAATTACTTTATACTTGCAACATATGTTAAAGACTATGAAAGACAAGGTAGTTATCATCACGGGAGCATCTTCCGGGATCGGGAAAGCACTTGCCCTGGAATATGCCACAAGGGGTGCCCATGTGGTTATGGCTGCCAGAAATGAAGAGCGCTTGCATCAGGCTGCAGAAGAAGTCAGTGCCAGCGGTGTGAAAGTGCTTGCGGTAGTTACTGATGTATCTGCGGAAGCAGATTGTAAAAATCTGATTAACAAAAGTATTGAAGAATTTGGTGGCATTGATGTACTGATCAACAATGCCGGAATATCTATGCGGGCATTATTTGCAGATACCGACCTTGATGTGATACGGCAACTCATGGGTATCAATTTCTGGGGCATGGTTTATTGTACAAAATATGCTTTGCCACATCTTTTGGAAACAAAGGGAAGTGTAGTTGGCATTTCATCTATTGCGGGTTATAAAGGACTTCCCGGCCGTACAGGATACTCTGCCTCTAAATTTGCCATGCATGGTTTTCTGGAAACCCTCAAGATTGAGAATATGAAAAAGGGCCTGCATGTGCTGATTGCCTGCCCGGGATTTACTGCTTCCAATATCAGGAATACCGCATTGAATGAAAAAGGGATGGTGCAGGGTGAGTCGCCAAGGGATGAGGGTAAGATGATGAGTGCTGAAGAAGTGGCCAGGCACATTGCAAATGCCATAGCAAAAAGAAAGGACAGGCTTACGCTGACTTTCCAGGGGAAGTTGACGGTAATTCTGAACAAGTTCTTCCCTAAATTTATGGATAAACAAGTATATAATCATATGGCCAAAGAGCCGGATTCACCAATTAAATAAGATAAGGAAATGCAAAAATTAACACTGGACATCAAACCAAAAGAAGGCTTTGGAGAATTAAATTTCGGTGATCATACTGATAAAGTCATTTCAATACTTGGCGAAGCAGAAGAGCTGGAAAGTATTGAAGATGATGATGAATTTAATACCACTATACTGAATTACTGGGAACATGGATTTTCGGTATTTTTTGAAGGCGTGGAAAAATCAGTGCTTTCATGTTTCGAAACCGATGCCCCGGAATCTACCCTTTATGGCAAAAGAGTATTTGACCTTGATGAAGAACAGATCATTACCCTCATGGAGGAACAAGGTTATGAAGTGGCAGAAACAGAAGAAGAGGGAAATAGAGAGCGAAGGATTTCCTACGACGATGCCCTCATCGATTTCTTTTTTCATGAAGGCGAGCTCCTGGCAGTAAACTGGGGAGTGCTGGTAAATGAGCAGGGCGAGATAGAGGAGTTTTAAGTTTTAAGTGTTGAGTGAATTTTGCATTCTACACTATTCACTTCAGATAGCCACTCGGCACCAGGCACTCTTCACCCTCTCGGATGATATAATGTAATGGTACTCTTCAGGTACTCCCTGTCGAGGTGGGTATAGATTTCAGTAGTGATCATGGATGCATGGCCAAGCATTTCCTGTACGGCCCGCAGGTCGGCGCCTCCTTCAACAAGGTGTGTGGCAAAGGAATGACGGAAGGTATGCGGACTGATACTTTTCCTGATCCCCGATTTTTCTCCAAGTTCTTTTACGATAATGAAGATCATATTCCGGCTCAGCCTTTTTCCGCGGCGGTTTAAGAAAAGTATATCTTCATCGGGCCTGTCGGGATGAAGCCGGCTCC
>JAIOSQ010000079.1 GCA_021107535.1 Bacteroidales bacterium
ATCAAAAATACTATTCATAAAGGATGTCATCATCGAAAACCCTTTTGCAGCACTTTATGAAGGCCTGCCCGAGGCCAGCGGAAGGCTCAATAATGACTTGATGTACAGGCATTGGGATCATTGGGTGGATGCCTACAGCCATATTTTCGTTGCCGATTATGGAAATGGACAGGTTTCCAATGAAACGGATATCATGAAAGATGAAGCCTGGGGATCACCTCTGAGCCCATTTGGCGGCATGGAGCAGATCAGCTGGAGCCCCGACAGCAAATATATCGCCTATACCTGCAAAAAGAAAACCGGCCTCGAATACACCATATCAACCAATTCTGATATTTACCTCTACCACCTGGATGACGGGAACACAGAAAATTTATCAGAAGGAATGATGGGCTTCGACATGGCCCCGGTTTTTTCACCTGACGGAATGAAAATAGCATGGGAAAGCATGGAACGTGACGGCTATGAGTCTGACAAGACAAGATTGATAATTTATAATATTGAAAACAACGAGATCACTGACCATTCATCAGGTTTTGACCAGAATGCCAGCGGACTGACATGGAAAGGCAATTCGGAAATATTCTTTACCAGTGCGCATCTGGGTTCGTATGAGATCTTCCGCCTGGATATTGCCAGCGGGCAGTTCAGGCAGGTATCTGAAGGGATACACAATTACCGTTCGATAGCATTGGACGGAGAAACACTCATCACAACACGCCAATCCATGTCGATGCCAACTGAAATTTTCTCAGTTGATCCGGAGGATGGTACGGCAACACAAATATCTTTCACCAACAAAGAACTGCTTGACAAAATCACCATGGGAAAGGTTGAAAAGAGGTGGATCAAGACTACTGATAATAAAGAAATGTTGACCTGGGTGATCTACCCCCCGCATTTCGATCCTTCAAAACAATACCCTGCCCTGCTCTATTGCCAGGGTGGCCCGCAAAGCATGGTCAGCCAGTTCTGGTCGTACCGCTGGAATTTCCAGATGATGGCTGCCAACGGATACATCATCGTGGCACCCAACAGGCGTGGTGTTCCGGGCTTCGGACAGGCATGGAATGAACAGATCAGTGGTGATTACGGCGGACAAAACATGAAAGATTACTTTTCAGCCATCGACGAACTTTCAAAAGAGGAATTTATCGACAAGGATCGCCTTGGGGCAATCGGTGCAAGCTACGGGGGCTTTTCTGTGTTCTGGCTCGAAGGTAACCACGACAAGCGATTTAAAGCATTCATTGCACATGATGGCATGTTTAACTTCGAATCCCAGTACCTGGAAACTGAAGAGGTGTGGTTCACCCAATGGGACCTGGGGGGTGCATTCTGGGAAAAAGACAATGAAATTGCAATGAAGAGTTATGCAAACTCACCACACAAATTCATTGACAGGTGGGATACACCCATCCTGATCATTCACGGGGAACTCGATTACAGGATTGCCTATACACAGGGAATGAGTGCTTTCAATGCAGCAGTCCTGCGTGGTGTTCCGGCTGAATTCCTGTTTTTCCCGGACGAGAATCACTGGGTGCTTTCACCTCAGAATGGGATATTGTGGCAACGGACGTTCTATGATTGGCTTGATAAATGGCTTAAGTAAGTTTTACTTCTGCTGCTTAGCTGTAAACCCCGGCATGCTGTATTGTTGTAATTTTGATTATACTGTATGTCATCAGGAGGCGTAGAATAAAAAGAAAATAATTGATTTTTATGAATAAACCAGGCACACAATTGAGAACCTTTGCCAGAATAGCCGGCATTACAGGCATCCTTATTTATTTGATCTACCTTTTGGTGAACGTTTTTCCACAGCTTTTGAATGAGGCACATCCGAATACTACAGCAGACGCTTCCCTGCTTGGGTTTTTACTTTTAGGGTATTTGTTCGCATGGTTCAGGGAGAACGAAGGCGGCATTATGCTGATGTTTCTGACTGTGATCCTTGGTTTATCTTATTACTACCAGGATCCATCAACGAACTTAATGATCACCCTGCTTGTTTGCATCCCGCTTCTGGCAAGTGGTTTGCTCTTTTATTTGTATCACCTTAGAAACGTAAGCCATGAAGGAAGACCTGAATAAAAAAATCCGGGAGGCGGCATCTATCATTAAAGATGCACGGCATGTAACCGCCTTCACCGGGGCCGGCATTTCTGTTGAGAGCGGGATCCCTCCTTTTCGCGGTGAGAATGGTATCTGGAATAAATATGACCCTATGATCCTCGATATTCATTTTTTCATGGAACATCCCACAGAGTCGTGGAAAGTGATCAAGGAGATATTTTATGATTTCTTCGGCAAAGCAGAAGCAAACCGTGCCCATATCGTGCTCGCTGAAATGGAAAAGAGCGGATTTTTAAGGGAGGTGATCACCCAGAATATCGACAACCTCCACCAGAAAGCGGGCAACACTGTAGTACACGAGTTTCATGGAAATTCCAGGAACCTGATCTGCACAAAAAGCGGAGAGTTGCTGCCGGCTGCCCATGCTGACCTGGATGCCCTCCCTCCTATTCATCCGGCTACCGGAGGTTTATTAAAACCCGATTTTATTTTTTTCGGAGAAGGCATTCCCCGGATAGCATATGATGCCTCTCTTAAAGCAGCAGCGGAATCGGATGTTTTCCTGGTGATCGGCACCACCGGCGAGATCATGCCGGCCAGCCAGATACCCTACCTGGCCAAAGAAAACGGGGCGAGCATCATTGAAGTGAATACGAAAGAATCAAATTATACCAGCAGGATCACGGATATATTCCTGCAGGGAAAAGCGACAGAAATGATGGATCTTCTGGCAAGGGAGATGCGAATACACTGAAAATATTCAATAAAAAGCTGCCATCTCAAAACAGAAACAGCAGCTGATATATCATTATAGGCAAGTTCTATACTTTAAATCTACGGATTGGATGAGCTGGATCCAATCTTTGTAAGCCTCAGGTTTACCTGCTCCACAGTAATTTGTTCTGATGCAGTAGTTGACTTGAACTTCAGCCTTATCTTATCCCCTTGATTAAACACAATCAATCCGGTGGTTGAGCAATTGGCATATTCGCCACCCGTCTGGAATTTATGACGGAAAAAGACAGAGATAATTGGATCATCATTGAGGAAAGCCTGGCCGGTAACAACATTCGATGAGGTTACTGAGGATAATGTAGCACTGATATCTATCGTATAATAATTGTTTATACCTGTAGCACCTCCAATACATTCCAGGTAATCCCCCTTGGTAGGATCGGTAACATAAAGAAATTTAGGACCAAGCTGGCCCTTCGTCGAACTTGTCCATGGTGTCCAATTAAGATTGCCAACATTATAGATTGTTCCTGACTCATAAGCTTTTGCCTCATACATTTCCGCAAAATTATCGATATCCAGAGAGAAAACGGATCCGCTACGGCTGAATATTGCCCAACGGTTTTCAGTTCCACCCGAATAATACCATAAGCCGCTCAGTAAATCAGGATGATCCGTGTTTGATCCATCAAAGTGTATGATCAAGCCATCTGCCGGATAATTTCCAACACCAATCACTGCATTAATAGCAGGTGCAATTACATTGCCGTCGACATCTTTATCCAGATATACACTCGGAACCATAAGGCCTGAGTTAATACTTCTTATTTCCAGCATGGCACTTGGATCCGGATCGGTAACTGTGCCATTGGTGATCAAGACCTGTGCATTGAGCATATTGCTGTTGCAAAATACAATCAGCACGCTGATTATCCAAATTTTAAAAATTCGTTTCATGGCATTCAGGGTTTTAAATTTCTACATAACTTCAAATCAACACACAAAATATGATCTCATCAAATCACTTCTGCATGTCTGCCCTAATAAAACCCTATAAAGAAATGTAATTCAAGTGGCTTTTGACTGAAACACGGAGCTTGATTTTGAAAACTCCGACCTAAGCATCTTACATTGTAATCCAGTCAGTTTAATAAACTTCAGTCAATGTGTGTTTTGAGTAATCGTTAAAATTTGGAGTCGAAATGTACGACATTTTGCAATAGTATGCAAATTATTTTAAAAAAACAAATTAAAACGAGAAATTTATGGAGAGAAAAATCAATGATCTTGCAGTCACGAGGACTCTGGGCAGTAAATATAACCCGGAGGAGGCTGTTTCACTGACTGAACAATTCCCGGAATTCATTGTCATATATATGCAATTATTCATTTTCCTGATGGTATATTCATTAAATATGAGTATTAATTGGTTCTATATGCAGATGCTGGTCCTGGCTTTGCTATTTCCCCTTTCAGGTTCTGCGCAAAACGGATCCTTTATTAAGAATGACAGCCTTTCAAAACAGATTATTGACCTGGCACAGGGGAAGGTTTTATGGGGGGATTACGATGCAGATGGGGATGCCGATATCTTTATCATCGGGGAAAGTGGTCACAAAACCGGAGGATACTTTTACAGAAATGACGGTGAAGCAGGATTCATGGAAATTGATCCCCTTTTCCCTGAGCTCATGTTTTCTGATGCGGTATGGAACGATCATGACCGGGATGGGGACCTTGACCTTTTCATAACAGGGGCTGTTCAGCAGGATGATTCTCTCATCCCGCAAGGTCTTTACTTCAGAAATGAAAATGGGAATTTCATTGAAATTCAAACCAATATCCCGGGAGTTTATGACGGATGTGCTGCCTTCGCAGATTTTGACAGGGATGGGGATCAGGATCTGCTGCTGAGCGGGGCCACCGGATCAGATGACAACGGCTCGCTGATCCACACATACTGCAGGCTTTACGTAAATGAGGGCAGCGATATATTCTCTGAAATTCAAGCGGGCATCAAAGGTGTTTACAATGGGAACATCAGCATCGCTGATTACGACAATAACATGTATCCGGATGTGTTGATAACTGGTGAACTCTATGATGATGGCGGGAGCTGGCATCGCACAAGCTACCTATACAGAAACAATGGCGACAATTCATTTTCCATGATCGAAACCGGCCTGCCACCCCTCAGTGGTGGTGATGCTGTTTTCGGGGATTATGACAATGATGGGCTCACTGATATCCTATTGAACGGGAGTCCGCCCACTCCTACCAACCTGGTATACCTGTTCAGGAATAATGGCGATGGCTCATTTTACGATGTAGGTATTGAAATTATTGGCACTGTTGATGGAAGCGTCGACTGGGCAGATTATGACAATGATGGAGATCTCGATTTTCTGATTACCGGACTGCAATTTGAATCCTCAGAATACCCTGTCTCACAGATATACAAAAATGCAGGAAGCAATATGTTCTCAAGTGACCAGACCATCATTCTGGATGGGCTGATGCATTCATCCGTTAGCTGGGGAGATATTGATAACGATAAGGACCTTGATCTTATCATGATGGGGTATGCTGATATAGATGGGACAAAAGAAAACAGTTTTGTATACACGAATACCACATCCCCCGCCAATAGCATTCCTTTGTCACCTGCCGGACTAAGCCATGAAATTCTCGGGAATGATGTGATCCTCCAATGGGAAAATGGATTTGATCCGGAAACTCCGGCTGACGGACTAACATACAATCTTCGTATGGGAAGTATGCCTGGAGGCATGGATATCATTTCTCCTATTGCAGATGATGATGGTCTGAGACAGGTTTTTGGAGCCGGAAACATTTTTCAATGCCACGCCACGATCATCAGCGGCCTTGAACCCGGCAATTACTATTGGAGTGTGCAGAGCCTTGATCATTGTTTTATTGGTTCTCCCTTCAGTGAAGAAAAAGACTTTACGATCACGGCAACAGAAATCTCCAATCTTGAGCCGGAGATCATTACATTTTTATCGATATATCCCATACCCTCAAAAGATTTTATTAATCTTGATATTTCCAGCCAGGAAGAATCATCCTGCAGTATCCTGATCAGTACTTCTACAGGAATTATACTAAAGGAATATTCAAATTTACATCTTTCTCCAGGCATAAATAAGCTTAAAGTTGATTTAAACGGACTGACAGCAGGCTTACTGTTTGTGCATTTAATTGCAGACAGGCAGGAGATCATGAGCAGGAAGTTTATTATACCCGGAAATTAAATGAGACAGCCTCTATAATAGCATCCCTTTTTAAATTTCATATCTTTGTTAATTATAAATCTATCAGCATGGATATCTTATTCCTGGTTATTGGCATCGTCCTTCTCATTGTAGGATTTATTGGGTGTATACTCCCGATCATACCCGGACAGGCCCTTGGCTTTGCTGCACTGATTATGTTGCAGCTCATGAGCCCACCCCGCCTTTCGTCTGATCTGATGTGGACACTGGCTGGTATAATGGTACTGGTCACCGTCCTCGACTATATTGTTCCCATTTACGGGACAAAAAGATTCGGAGGGAGCAAACGAGGGGTCTGGGGAAGCACCATCGGCCTTATCGTTGGAATATTCATCCTGCCATCTATCGTGATCCTCGGGCCTTTCGGTGTTTTCGGGATCATCCTCGGTCCATTTGTCGGGGCGTATATCGGTGAATCTACAGGTGGAAGAAATTCCAGGGAAGCTTTTATTGCCGCCATTGGGTCGTTTATCGGTTTTCTTACCGGCACATTTCTTAAACTGGTTTATACAGGTGTTTGCACCTTCTATTTTTTCAAATTTGTATTTTCATATCCTATAATATAACAAAACAATATCATCACTGAATAATATGAATTCTTCAGGACATACAGCGGAAGAACTTCGGCTTCTATCAAAAGAGATCAGGGCTGATGTCATCCGCAGCCTTGCTGAAGCCGGTTCAGGGCATACCGGTGCTTCGCTCGGACTGGCCGACATCTTCACATGCCTGTATTTCGGTGTAATGAAACATAGATCAGATGATCCGGGCTGGGCAGAACGCGACAGGCTCATACTATCCATAGGCCATGTTTCACCCGTGTTTTATGCAACTATGGCGCATTCCGGATACTTTTCAAAAGAAGAGCTGATGACCCTGAGAAAGCTTGGATCACGCCTGCAGGGGCATCCGGGGCGGGACCATGGCATGCCCGGACTCGAATTATCGGCAGGCTCGCTCGGACAGGGCCTTTCTGTTGCTGTTGGAATGGCCATGGCAGCAAAGCAGGATAAAAAGGATTACCGTATCTACAGCATCCAAGGGGACGGAGAGCTGCAGGAAGGTTCGATATGGGAAGCCGCCATGAGTGCTGCCCATTATAAGCTTGATAATCTCACCGCACTTGTCGACAGGAACGGCATGCAGATTGACGGAAGGACAGAGGATGTGATGCATCTTGAACCCCTGGCTGACAAGTGGAAATCATTCGGATGGCATGTGATCCACTGCGACGGACACGATCATAATGAAGTATTCAATGCCTATGAAGAAGCAATCAACATTGCAGGAAAGCCAAGTGTGATCCTTGCCAGCACCATTATGGGGAAAGGAGTGGCAAGTATTGAAGGGGATCACAGATGGCATGGAAAAGCGCCCTCAAAAACTGAAGCTAAAGCATTCCTCAAAGAACTGGAAAGATCCAAATTATGAATCCCGATTATATAAATAAAGGGGACCTCCCCACAAAAAACGGTTTTGGCGAAGGCCTGGCAGAGGCAGGACGAAGAAATAAAAATCTGATTGCCCTCGGTGCTGATATCACAGGATCAGTTGGCATGGACCATTTTGCCAGCCGTTTTCCTGAACGTTTCTTTTCTTTGGGCATTGCAGAACAAAATTGTATTGGTGTTGCTGCAGGAATGGCTTTATCGGGAAAAATACCTGTATTTGCTACTTATGGAGTATTCTCTGCTTTAAGGACAACTGATTTTATCAGGATATCTGTTTGTTATAATGATCTTCATGTAATCATAGGGGGTGCACATGCAGGAATTTCGGTCGG
>JAIOSQ010000198.1 GCA_021107535.1 Bacteroidales bacterium
GCGGATATACCTTACGGTAGCTGTGTTGATTATTATTGCTTAATGACTTTGAAAATATAATTACTTTCATCAATCTTCAGACTTACGAAATATATTCCCGGAGGCTGGTCAAGATTGATTTCTGTAATCCTCGCGTTTATAATTTGTTTCTCAAGCAATGTTTTACCATGGATGCTGGTAATCTTTAAGCTGGCATTTAAATGTGCCCTTCCCAGGTCAATAAAAAAAGTATTTGTGGTAGGGACAGGATAAATGTTTATTTCACTTTCTCTGTCCTTATGAAGAGGAGTAAAAACAGAATTTATTTCATAACATGCACTTGTATCAATACAAATGTCATTAGTGAGGATTACGGCATAAGATCCATTGGTCGTAGCTGTAAATGTTTGATTTGTGTCACCAATAAGAGGAGTGAAGGCATTTTCACAATCTACCCATTGATATAGACAGTTTGAGTCATTTGCCGTTAAATATATCCCATCCTGAATTACAGTTGTATCAATGTCAATTACTGTCAGATTAACTGTAATTATACTGTCGCAACCCATTGAGTTCTGAATGGTATCATAATATGTGCCTGTACTATCCCAGACGTAGTTTCCGCTGGGAGAAATAAAATTATCACATGTTGAGGGATATATAGTATTATATGTAGTTACACATGAATCAAGCTTAAGAACAAAGATATCCCATACACCATTCGATACTAATACCGAGTTTCGGCTGTCAGGATTAAAATTCACCGTATCTTCAAAATAGCCTGTTGTGTATACTCCTCCGGAATTATCCACATGCACATCTCTTCCCTGTTCAAAACCAGTACCACCAAAACTTTTTGCCCAGACAAAATTACCTGATGAATCCAGTTTTTGGATAAATACATCCCATACCCCATTTGAAGTAAGTTCATAAACTCCCGGACCAGGATCAAAATCTGTTGGGCTCAGAAAAAAACCTGTTGTATAATGGTTTCCTTGTTGATCGAGGGTAGCTCCTTTAATCCCATTAGTGTTGTATGTCTTTGCCCAGATAAAATTACCATCATTAGTAAGTTTTTGAATGAAAATATCCCAATACTCAGCTGTTAAGTTATAGACTCCAGCTCCGGGATTAAAATCAACGGTGTTCATAAATACACCCCCGGCATAAATGTTACCAAAAGAGTCTATGTTAAGTGATTCTGACTCATCAGTACCAGAAGAGCCAAGTCTGAACGCCCATATAAATTCACCCAGGGAATTTAGTTTTACCATAAAAATATCGCGATGGCCAACTGAAGTTAAATTATAAAATGCAGGTCCTGGATCAAAATCTGAAGTTTCCTGGAAATTACCATTTAATATTATGTTTGCCTGTTGATCCAAAACAAAGCCACCGGGAAAGTCTTCATGTGGCCCACCAAATCTTTTTGCCCAGATGAAGTTACCGGCGCTATCCATTTTTTGCATGTAAATATCCCACCAATTAGCAGTACCGTCTGCAGTAAGTTCAAATGTATCAGGGCCGGGATCAAAATCAATGGTGCCTGCAAAATACCCCATGGTATAAACATTGCTTGCACTATCAATATTCATTTCCAATGGTGTTGAAATATAATTACCCAAAAATGCTCCTGCCCATACAAATGCACCTGAAGTATCCAGCTTCAATACAAAGCTTTCACTATGATCCGAGCCGTTCATAAAGAATGATCCTGCTCCAGGATTGAAGTCAACAGTATCTGAAAATCGACCACATATATATAAGTGTTCGTTGCCGTCGTATCTTATATTAATTCCAAAATCTCCACCTATTCCCCCAATTGACAATGCCCAGATTAGAGTACCATTTGGATTGAGTTTCTGAAGGAAGGTGTCATAAGAGCCAGAGGAAACTAAATTATAAACGCCAGGCCCGGGATCAAAGTCAACGGTATCTTGAAACGATCCGGTTATGTATATATTTCTTTCATCATCAGATGCTATTGAACTACCATAATCTTTTAAATCGCTTCCCATGCCTGCAACCCAGTTGAACACCGGTTCCTGGGCAAAGTTGAGAGTACACGTAAAAATCAACAAAACATATATTATTGCTTTCATAAGATTGGCTTTATACGGGGATTTAATATCGGAAATATAGACAAAATTCCCATGAGAAAGGTTGCATAGAGTACAAAATAATCCCGGTTAGCGTAATTATAATATCCACATCCCCAGTTGCCTTTCAACATTATGAAAATAAGTCATGAAATTGTTATACGCTTCTTCAATGACCTTTTGGGCAGGTTGTGAAAAAAGGATTATTTTTACTAACGATTTTTTCGGGATGTAGCCTTTCGGCAGAGTTTATGCTGAACTTGTCGAAGCACTCAAGACAGGCTCCGTCTCGGTTTCTAATTTGTAATCTCCTAGTATATATTGCTTTACTTAAAGGAATAAACTTGAAATTATTCAGGACTGAGATAAATATTTTATCGTCATATCTTAGAGCCTAATAAAGTGCTGATTGTAAAATTAAAAGTGCTGATTGTAAGACGGAAATCGTAGGTAGTAAACTTTATGTAAGCACTTACTTAATATTGGGGTATATTTATCCAGGCATCTATTGTATTTTATTAATTATTGATGATAAAGTTATAAATAAGAAAATCTTAAAAATCCATTGATATGAGAACCATTTTATCATTATTATTCTACATTATTCCTGTTATAAGTTTTGCCCAGTTGTTGCAACTGACATCAGGAAATGCTGATGAGTACTATCCAAAATGGTCACCTGATGATACAAAAATTGCATTTTCACGATGGACTGATCAGGAGAAAGAGCTTTGTATTTATGATTTTGAAACGAATCAAATTGTCCCGATGGATATTGACCTTGAAGGTGATTTTCATATTTCATGGTCACCTGATGGATTAAAAATTGCCTTTGATGCTGAAGATAATAATGGTGTATTACAAATTTGGACGATAGATACAAGTGGAAATAATTTATTTCAGCTTACGAATTTTGTTGCTGCTCATCCTGCCTGGTCACCGGATGGTTCACAAATCGCATTTACTTCTAATCTAAGTGGTAATTTGGATATTTGGACTTTACCTTCTATTGGAGGGTCTCTAAACCCGATTACAACTCATACTGCTGAAGACTGGCATGCCTGCTGGTCTCCTGACGGATCAAAAATTGCATTCACTTCCGATCGAAGCGGAAATTATGACGTCTGGATTATTTCTTCCGATGGTACCAATCCTGAACAATTTACATTTAACGAAGGATGGGATGATTGTCCATGCTGGTCATATGATGATTCAAAAATATTGTATATGAGTGATAAAAGTGGAAACTGGGACATTTGGACAAAAACAATAGATGATGAAATTTTTGAGCAAATTACCTTTGATGAAGCTCTTGATGTAAGCCCTGACTATTCTTCAGATGGATCAAAAATGGCTTTTATTTCATATCGAAATGAAGATAATCCTAATGTGTGGATTAAAACATTTTCAAACACAGGTATTATTGACAATAATAAAACGATTACTCTCACAAATTATCCAAACCCATTTATAAAGTCAACCACTATCGAATTTGAAGTAAAGGAGCATTCCAAAGTTTCACTCAAAATTTATGATATTCATGGAAAAGAGGTAAAAACACTTTTAGA
>JAIOSQ010000257.1 GCA_021107535.1 Bacteroidales bacterium
CATTCCGAAAAGATGAACTGGAAGTCATCGTTCATGTCGTGCGGATCGTTCCAGGTAGCTCCACCGTCAAATGAGCTGTTGGCAACAATATGCCTGTATAAGTAATCGGGACTGGTATAGTCCGGGGCAACATTGCTTGAAGAAACAAAGATGTTGTCCTGGGCATCAATGGAAAGAACAGGGAATCCGCACAATGCATTGGCATAATTGGGTTGACCTTCTGGAATTTCCACACCAACCGATGGGTCATATCCAAATATGTAGCTACAAAGATATCCGCCATCGATCAGGTTATCCAGGCCTGTTGAGCTGATGATCGTTGTATCAAGTGGTGCCATATCTTCATTCCAGTAGATCAGGCCATCAGTATTCAGTGGATAGTAGCCCCAGGTTCCATCAGTCCAGGTCTGCAGCATTCTTGGAAATACAACATGTGCCTTACCTTCAGAATCGAGTGCCAATGCTGATGAACCGATCCCTCCTCCGAAAATATCTGTGTCGGTTGGAGGCCAAAATGGATCAAAAGGTGAGTCAAAAACTGTGATCTGTTCCCAGTTATCGCCATTATCATCGGATTTAAAAACCCAGCCGCCCCATTGATCAAAGCCATAGGTGAATGCAATGGTATTGCCTACAGGATTGGCCCAGTTATAGGAAAGGGCATTGATGGTCACCAGGTAATCCGCTCCAAGGCCTTCAATAATGATCCCATCCGGATCCCAGGTTTCACCACCATCGTCCGACCTGTAATACAGTAATGCATTCTCCTGCCCCTGAACAGGTATGTCATAGGTATAAGCAAGCAGGTGTATGAACTCATGGTTAGCGCCGCTGGTCATCATGGAATGCCATACGATACAAGTTCCCGGTGGTCCTACAGCCTGTGTTTCCACCCATTCGCCTTCACCTTTTACCTCCCTTGAGAAGAAAAGGATGGGGCCTTCTCCAGCGACATACTTATACACGGAGATGATCTCTCCCGTGGGACCCCATGGTGCATAGTTCGGCCATCCATGACGGTCCTCAGGGCCAACATGAGGATCAGGAGTTCCCCATTCCGTTCCGTTATAATAATTGTATCCTGCACCTCGCTCAGGTATCAGATTTTCACCGGATGACTGCCATGTTGCTCCAATTGTGCCATCGTCATATGCCCATATGCGAGGCATAATGTTTCCATAATTTACGGTTTGTGCATCATACCATGTTGTACCGATCACTTCATTGTCAAAAGCTTTCTGTCCGATCACCCCGGCGGAATAATCACTCACCTGATCTGGGTGAGCATACTGCATTTCAAATTTTATGAGCTTACCAGAACTCCTGTCCTGTGAAAACAGGGAATTCTGGGCAAGTCCCAGGCTTAGAATCAATGTTAAGAGTAAGAATTTTTTCATGATAAAAGATTTAGTTAAACATTTTTTTTATTAGTTTTCAGACCATAAATATACGAAAGTTTTAGCAAATTTATTCGTTTATTCGATATTAGGTTCAGGGTATCGGGTTCCAGATACCGGGAAAATTGAATAACTAATGATTAGTGAAGATTGGTAATAATGAGTTTAGAATTTAGGATTAATTCAAAATCCATAATCCATAATTCAACATTATCTTCCCGTCTCTATGTCTCTTTTTCTCTTAGTCTATTTATTGATCCGTTCCTTTAAACTTAGTTTGTATATTTCACCAACAGGAATTTCTTCCCCTTTTATGCTGATCCTGTTTCCCATGATGCTTTCTATATGGGCGAGTGATACAATATATGATTTATGAACCCTGATAAATTCTTTTTCAGGAAGCAAATTCTGCATTTCATGCATGGTTTCGCGGATAACATAGGTTTTATCCGGAGTGTGGACCTTTAGGTAATTACCATAAGCTTCAATGTACAGTATTGTAGCTGTTTTAAGCTGGTATGTGATCTGATCCTCTTTGATAAATATTGATGAGTTGTCATCGTCCTGAGAGGATACCTCCTGCATAGACACCGTAAATTGTTCAACAAGCTTGTTTATTGCCTTCATGAAACGTTCAAACTTAATGGGCTTCAATAAATAATCCACGGCACCGTATTCATAGCTTTCCAGGGCATATTCCGAATAGGCCGTAGTGAAGATGACTTTGGGTGGCCTGCTAAGCGTTTTCAACATCTCAAGGCCTCCCATCTCAGGCATATTTAAGTCAAGGAACATTAAATCAACCTTGTTATTATGCAAAAATGTGATCGCTTCGATAGCATTATCACATTTCCCTGCCAACTTCAATGTTGGTGTGGCCAGAATATACTTTTCAATGACATCCTGTGCCAGTATTTCATCATCAACGATAAGACACTTAATTTCCATTCCTATTAAATTTCAATTGACAAATCAAGCATAAAACGCTGTCCGTCATTATTAATTTCGAGCTGATGCCTGCCGGCATATAATAAGCGGAGTCGCTTTTTTACATTCTCAATACCTGTCCCTGATTTTTTAAAACTGCCTTTTCGGTCAGGAACCAGATTGTTCACAGTTTTTAACATGAGTTTATCCCCGGACATAATTACCGATATTTCTATATTATTATCTGAGGACATAATACCGATTCCATGTTTAAAACAGTTTTCAATAAAAGGAAGTAGCAATAGGGGAGAGATGATCTTCCCGCTGATATCTCCTTCAAATCTACTGCTAACATTAGCTTTCTTTCCAATACGAATGATTTCCAGATCGATGTAGTTCTGTAAAAAATCAAATTCATGCTTAACCAGCACTTTCCTTTTGGTGGAACTCTCAAGCAGATAACGCATCAGGTCAGATAATTTCAAAACAGCATCAGCAGCTATGTCAGAATTACTGAGGATCAGGGAATAGATGCTGTTTAGGGAATTAAACAGAAAATGCGGATTAACCTGTGATTTTAGCAAATTCAGTTCGGCGCTGGCTTGTTTTGCCTCCATTTCTTTCAGTTCCATCTCAGCTTTGATACGTTTTTCTTCTTCCTCCTTGATACGCATTTGCTGCAAAGTTCCCATCCTGAAATAGCGGGCACCGGTATACAGCATAAAAATAAAGATCAGGGCAACATAGGTCTCCGAACTGCCCTCAGGCTCAAAAAATTGCTGAAATTCATTGATAATGTATCCGAAAAATGCAATTATTGCAAGTGTAGTTATAGAATACAATATGTATTGTTTCCTGAAAATAAAATAATTGAAAAGAAAATTATGAATATAGACAGGTATAATTAACGGGAATACAATAATTGAAGCAATCAGTGTTGAATTCTCCAATGGCTCAAAACGCATCAGGGAGAAGGCAAATATCAGCCATATAAACAGCCAGAACCCGAGATTGAATATAAGCTTGTTAATCATACTGGTGAATAAGTTTCTGCAAAATAACTCAATCAGGCTCAATTTACTAAATATTTGTGATCAACTGCATTTATCACAACATATTTGTGTTGGTCACAAAACCCCCAATTTCATCACATATATTTTAGAATCTGGCTTTCGCAGTACACTTTTGCAGCATTAAGTAGAATTAAAATCCAAAATCATGAACCTGACAATAAACAATTTATCCAAAACCTATTCCAATGGAGTACAGGCATTGGACAATGTTTCTTTAACCATTCCCAACGGGCTGTTTGGCCTGCTGGGGCCCAACGGAGCCGGAAAGTCAACGCTAATGCGGACCATTGCAACACTGCAAGAAGCTGATGAAGGAGAGGTCTGGCTCGATAATATTGATGTTCTGCAGCAGAAACATGAAATAAAACAAATATTGGGATACCTCCCACAGGAATTTGGGTTTTATCCGAAGGATCGCGCAATCAGCCTGCTTGACCAGCTCAGCATGCTGAAGGGTATAAAAAACAAAACTGATAGAAGAGCGGTAGTGGAATACCTCCTGAAGAAAGTTAATCTATGGGATGCACGTAAGCAACGAATTGGAACCTTTTCAGGAGGCATGAAGCAGCGCTTTGGCATTGCACAGGCATTGTTGGGAAATCCGAAGCTGATCATTGTTGATGAGCCAACCGCCGGACTCGATCCTTACGAAAGAAGAAGATTTCATAACCTTCTCGCAGAAATCGGAAAAGATGTTATTGTCATCCTTTCAACACACATCGTTGATGATGTAAGCAACCTGTGTACCAATATGGCCATCATCGACAATGGAAAAATATTACTTCAGACACACCCGGGCGAGATCATAAAAGAGTTTGTAGCAAAGATTTGGGAAAAGGACGTCACGGGAGTCAATATGGAAGACTTCGAAAAAGAATACCATGTGATCTCAACAAGGCTTTTTGCCGGAAAAATTTTCGTTCGGGTTTTTAATGAAACTGATCCCGGAGAAGGCTTCAGGTCAGTTGAACCGATATTGGAGGATGTTTATTTCTACACCTTATCAACACGATCATAACCAAGGATAAAAACAATTCACCATGTTCTATAAAATATTATCACTTGAAATAAAGAAGAACCTGAAAAGCCCGGCTTTTTACATCTTTTTTCTCATATTTTTAACGGTTTCGATCATCTTTACCATGACAACGGATCCATATACCCAGTTTCTGGGCATAGCTCATGGCAAAGAGTGGCATAACGCCCCTATAATTATTGCCCAGATTCTCACCCGTTTAGGGATTTTTGGGTTGTTGTTTACAATGATCATTGTTGGACGGTCCGTTGCTAAAGACTTTGAAGTCAATATTCATGAATTGATCTTTACAAGGCCTATCAGTAAGTTTCAATACCTGGGAGGAAGGTTTTTCGGAAGCTTCATTGCAAACCTGATCATTTTCATGGGAATTATTCTTGGATTCGAAATCGGGATTGCATTTATGGAATCGCAATATTCAGGGCCTTACCAGCCAGGGGAGTACCTGCTTCCGATACTTATCATGGTCATACCCAACCTTTTATTGATGGGTGGCATTATGTTTTCGCTGGCTACAATTACGAGAAATATGATTGCTACCTATCTGGCAGGGATCGCATTCCTGGCTGTTTATGCTATAATTGGTGTGATGCTGCACCGGATGGATAATGAAACACTGAAAGTACTATTGGACCCGTTTGGTTTAACAGCCCTGGCTGTATACAGCAAATTCTGGACTGTGGCTGAAATGAACAGTCTTCTTATGCCGATAAATACAACTTTTCTGATCAATAGGATAATATGGTTGACAGTAAGTATAGGAACCTTATGGTTCACCTTCCGGAAATTTAATTTCGTTGCATTCCTCGAGAAAAAGAAAAAACGCATTCCCATTGTATCTGATAAAACCGAACTCATCGAATACGATCTGAAGGCACCCGTCATTGCAACAAAAAGTAACAAATTGTTTACATTTTCGCAGTGTGTTACAATTTCATGGAGAAATTTTAAAAGAATTGCCATGCATCCGGCATTTCTGATTCTAACAGTTCTTGCGCTAGCAGAAATTTCAGCTAATTTCAGGGGTGGGCTCGGATACCAATCCGGCCATATATACCCTTTTACTTCATGGTATCTCAAGCAAACTATGCATATCTGGATATACATGCTTCCAATGACAATATTTTTTGGTGGCATGCTCATATGGAAAGAAAAAGACAATAGAACCGATGAGATCTTCAACACCCTGCCGGTTCCAAACTGGTTCAGCTATGCCAATAAACTATTAACACTTATCGGGATCTACATTCTATATCTTGGCCTCACGATTATTGCAGGAATAGTAACACAAGTATTTATCCTTGATTTTACGGATATAGAACCGGGCTTGTATTTCAAACAACTCTTTGGTGTGGAATTCTTTATATTCCTGCATATGGCAATAGTGGTTCTCTTTATTCAAAATCTGAGCCCCAACAAGTATGTAGGATTTTTCTGGTGTGCGCTGTTCTTTATGGGCGATCTGATCGCTTTGGGTGCTTTTAAATTTGATAATTACCTGCTCCGTTACGGAAGGGTTCCTGATTTTATATATTCCAACATGAATGGTTTCGGGCATTTTGGACAGACCATATTATGGTATACCATCTACTGGCTGTTTTTAGGCGCTATTATTGCCTGGTTGACGATATTGCTGTGGCGCAGAACCAATGAAAATTCCATACGCATACGGCTAAAGTATTTAAGATCAAATATTAGCAGAAACCAGATCGCAGGCATTGCCGTGTTGCTATTTATGTTTGTGATCACCGGACTTTTCATCGGATATAACAAATATATGCTGAATCCTTACTATTCGGAATACGATGAACGTAAAATGAGTGCCGACTATGAGAAAAAATTCTCAAAATATATGCATTTGCCTCAGCCTACCATCACCGACATTAAGCTGAATGTTGATCTGTTTCCGCAGGAGAGAACGGTGAACATAGAAGGGGAGTATGTTTTATTTAACCGTCACGATAAATCCATTAAAGAGCTTTATATAAGTCTGAACGACTGGAACCTCTGTAACCTCGGTCCAATAGAATTCAACAGGAGCTATACGAAAATGCTGCATGCTGATGAATTCGGGTTTCGGGTATTTGAACTTGATCAGCCATTGCAGCCGGGTGACACCATGACAATGAGCTTTAAATATGACATCATTGCCAAGGGATTTACCGACAACCAGCCGAAGAATGATATCGCGGAAAACGGGACCTGCCTCATTCTTTCAAGCTTTATTTCACAGTATTTCCCGATTATAGGGTATAATGTAAATGCGGAGTTAATAAGAGATCAGTTTAGAGAGGAATTTGATCTGCCACATAAAACCGATGCTCCAAAAATATCCGAAGCTGACAAAAGCCTTGCTATATTTGATGTCAGCCGTCCTAACTATGAGGCTGTCATCAGTACGTCAAGCGACCAAACGGTAATATCCGGAGGAAAACTCATTGATCGGTGGCAGGAGGGCAAGCGGAATTATTTTCACTATAAAACAGACACCATCATTGAGAATGAGATCGCTATTCTTTCTGGCAGGTATGATGTAAGCAGGGAGCAATATAAGGGCGTAAATGTGGAAGTGTATTACCACCCGAAGCATAATTATAACATCACAAGTATTCTTGACGGACTAAAGGATTCATATGACTACGGCAACAAATATTTTTCCGAATATCCTTATGGGGACCTGAGGATTGTTGAGATACCGAATTATATGACCCATGGTGCTGCCCGCCATTTTCCGACAACATTTATCTGGATCGAATCAGAAGGGTTTATCACAAGATATGAGGAAGGGGATATCGATATCGTTTATGGTATTGCCGCTCATGAAAACGCCCATCACTGGTGGGGGGGGATTATAACCCCGGCCTTTGCCGAAGGAGCATTTATGCTTACCGAAACCATGGCACAATATGTTATGGCTACCCTTACTGAAAAAAAATTCGGCAAAAATATCGGGAGGGATTATCGCAAACGTGAGATGGAATCATACCTGCGGCGGCGTAAGCGCGATACCGAAGGAGAAAAACCCTTGCTTGAATCAAGTGTCAGGCAATCCTATATTGGTTATAAGAAAAGTACTGTGGTAATGTGTGCACTGCAGGATTATATTGGTGAAGATTCATTAGGGAAGGCCCTGGGGCGAATAGTAGACATATACGGATACAGGCTGGATACCTTTGCACTGGCCTCGGATCTGATCGACGAATTTTATAAGGTCACTCCTGATAGTTTAAAATACCTGGTAGATGACATGTTCCTGAAGATCACACTGTATGAGAATAAGATCAATGGGGCCAGATATGAAAAAACAGAGGACGGGCATTACCTTGTCGAGCTGGATGTGGAAACCATAAAGTACTACGCAGACAGTGTGGGTAACCAGGCCGAAGCACCCTTAAAAGATTATATATATGTGGCTTTAATGGATGAGGCAGGGGAGGCCTTCTATTATGAGAAACATCTTTTCACTTCGACAAATTCCAGTGTTCAGATCTTAAGTGAACAGAAACCCGTACAGGCAGGCATAGATCCATTCTACCTATTGATAGACAGGGAATTAGAGAACAACATATGTGATGTAAAAGAAGTAGATGATCTACAATTCCTGATCAATATGGAAGGTATGGTAAAATCGATCGCTATGAACAGGTAGTGCTTGGATTGAAAATTGCCTGCCTCGAACAAGTTTTCTCAGGATTTTGTAAATTAGCAAGGATATTCAAAATAAAAACGTGATGACTGAGCTAATTTCTCTTCAGGAAGAAGCCCTGCAATGCACTAAATGTCAGCTTGCAAAAAGCCGGAACAAGCTTGTTTTTGGCGAGGGTAATGAAAACGCAGGAATATTCATCATCGGGGAGGCCCCCGGCTATGATGAAGACCGGCAGGGGAGGCCTTTCGTTGGAAAATCGGGCCAGCTACTTGATAAAATATTAGCAGCCTGTGGTTTTAAGCGGCAGGAGCATATTTATATCGGAAATATTCTTAAATGCCGTCCTCCTGGTAACAGGAACCCTTCACCGGAAGAGGCTGCCAGTTGTATGCCATATCTCCTGAAACAGATTGAATTGGTCGATCCGAAGATCATCATTTTGCTCGGAGCAAGCGCACTGAAACATATGATAGGCCCCGATCTGCGGATCACAAAGATCCGCGGACAATGGATAGAACATAACGGACGCTTATTTATGCCTGTTTATCATCCCTCAGCCTTGTTGCGCAATCCTGCTCTAAAAAAGGAAACCTGGGAAGATTATAAAAATGTGGTAATGAAGTACAGGGAACTGGTGGATAAAGGACATCATTGTGAGTATGTATAGTTGAAACACGCAGCGCTTATCCTAAGAAGAGTCAGAAGTTGGGAGTTATCTGGTATTAGATATCCACTATTTGAAGCATACTACCGCTACCTGACAAGGAATATCTTTTTGCTTTGCCTGGATACGCTAAAATTATTTTCCGCTTCCAGGCTATATATATAGAAACCAGAACTTAAGTTTCCTCCTGAAGCGTGCTCACCATCCCAGATAACAGAATATTTCCCTGCTTTTTGATCTGTATCCACAAGGATTTTGACTTCTTCCCCAAGAATATTGTAAATTTTCAGCGAAACTTTACTCTTTACTGGTAACTGATAATTTATCACTGTTTGTGAACTAAATGGATTAGGGTAGTTTTGATATAAAACATATCCATCTGATGCTTTTAGTTCAGCTTCGCTTTCATCAACAGATATCATAATAGAATCCAATTGAGCGTCCAGCTGAGTCAGGTATCCCGGATTGACCTGGAAGTTATTTACAGTAAGTGTTTCATATCCTTCTTTTGAGAATTCTATGGAGTAGGTTCCAGGTTGCAGCAGCCTGTAGTATCTTCCATAGAGTGCTTCACTCGTTCTTGGTGTTAAAACCGGATTAAATATTTCGAGGATCTTGACAGTGGCAATAAGTGGTTTGCCCGTTGTGGAATTGGTGATATGACCCGTTAAGCCAGGCCCGAAAACCCTGTCAAATATATATAATGCCCCGTCAACATTATCCTGTGCTATTTGAATTCCATCCGGTCCGGGCGGAACAAATTCAGGTGCAGTTTCAACAGTATA
>JAIOSQ010000291.1 GCA_021107535.1 Bacteroidales bacterium
CTTGCAACAGGTGAAAGGTTAAATATTATATTTGGTGAAAATTCATTCCTGGTTGGAGAAAATGGCCGAGATATGCTTTTCAATCCATCGCCAAACACCTATGACTTTTTCGGAAATCCATTGTTCGGTGGTATGCATTATGTATATATCATGAATCATACCATCAAGGTATTCCCTACAACCCAGGTTACACTGGTTTATGATTTCCCTGCATACGATGCTTGCTATTTCTTGTATCATGCACCACATATCTATGATACCCTTCAACCCGCTCCTCCACCACCAACGGTATATGAACCAATCATCTTCTCAACCATGATGTAGGCTGGTATTCCGTTGTCAATTGCCGGTCAGGAATGGTTACCTGAAGGAAACGACTGGACATTAAGCATCAGGATGTCGAAACCATATCAGCGGTATTTCTCAACACCTCCTGATCCACAATATGCCAGCACAGACACGACAGATACCAATTGGCCTGTTTATCAATTTAAAACAGAAAATATCGCAACCACTAATTATAGTGCTTCAAAAGCAGTATCAGACCTTGACCTGATCAGCGTGGTTCCAAATCCATATTATGCTTATAGCAGTTATGACAGGAATGCACTTGATAACAGGATCAAGATCACTAACCTGCCTGTGAAGGCTACAATCACGATCTATAATGTAAATGGCACACTGGTCAGGCAAATGACCAAGGATGAACCTGCCACTTTTATGGATTGGGACCTGAAAAACTTTGCAGGTATTCCGATCGCCGGTGGTATCTACATTATACATGTAAAAACAGATGTAGGCGAGAAAGTGCTGAAGTGGTTCGGTATATTGCGTCCACCTGATCTGAATACATTCTAATGCTATACGTTTGAGAAAATGAAATTAATAACACTAAATATAATAAGTATGAAGAGTTTTTATAAATACTTAATTACACTCGTCATAATCGGCATGTTGATCATTCCTGAAAGCTACCTTTATGCAGGAAACAAAGACCGTTCAGGGCAGGCTGGTGCAACAGAGTTGTTAATCAATCCCTGGGCCAGAAGTTCAGGATGGGGAAATGTGTCAACTGCAAATGTTAAAGGACTGGAAGCTATGTTCATTAACGTTGCCGGTTTAGCCTTTACCAAAAGAACGGATTTGGTGTTTTCTCACACCACATATCTGAAAGGTTCTGACGTCAATATGTTCGCCTTTGGTTTTTCCCAGCGTATCGGTGATGCAGGAGTGATTGGTATGAATGTGGTTTCAATGAGTTTTGGGGAAATAAATGTTACAACGCCGGATTCACCGGAAGGAGGACTCGGAACATATAAACCGAACCTGCTTAATGTTGCTGTAGCATATGCCAAAGCATTCTCAAACAGCATATATGGTGGTATTACCATCAAGATTATTTCCGAATCTATTGCTGATGTCAGTGCTCAGGGTATTGCCATTGATGCAGGTATTCAATATGTTACCGGAGATATGGATCAAATCAAGTTTGGTATTGCTCTTAAAAATATCGGACCAAGAATGAAATTTTCAGGAGATGGTTTGTTAGAAACAGCCTTTTTCCCTGAACAAGCCAATGCATTCTCGATGAGTACGCCATCAGAGTCATTTGAACTTCCGACAGCATTAGATATCGGAGCCTCTTATGACTTCTATATCGGTGACTGGAACAGGCTGACCCTTGCTGCTAACTTCAGGTCAAATTCCTTTGGAAAAGACCAGTTCATGGGTGGCCTGGAATATTCACTGAAAACTTATCTTATGCTTCGCGTTGGATATACATACGAAGATGGTATTACCAAAAAAGAAGACAGAACAACTGTTTTCACTGGCCCCAGTGCAGGTATTACAGTATCTGTTCCAACCAATAAAGAAAAGGGATCATCTATCGACATCGATTACTCTTACAGAGCAACCGATCCTTTCTCAGGAACACATAGCATTGGCGCACGATTTGTGTTCTAAGCAGCGACTAGTTTAAATCTATTTTTTAAAATACTATTATGAAAGGCCCTTATTCAGGGTCTTTCATTCTTTATCTGATACTAAAACATTTCTATGGCTGAAGTAAAATATTATACCAAGGAGGGCCTGCAGAAACTGAAGGATGAACTTGAACAGCTCGAAACAATACAGCGGCCAGGAATTTCCAGGCAAATCGCAGAAGCACGTGATAAGGGCGACCTTTCAGAAAATGCAGAATACGATGCAGCAAAAAATGCCCAGGGAATGCTTGAACTGCAAATCTCCAAATTGCAGGAAGAGATCCGAAATGCCCGTATCATCGATGAATCCAAAATGGATAGCTCAAAAGTGCTTATTCTATCTGTAGTGAAGATAAAAAATATTACGAACAAGGCAGTAATGACGTATACACTCGTCCCGGAGAGTGAAGCTGACCTGAAATCAGGTAAGATCTCCGTTTCTTCTCCCATAGCACAAGGCCTGCTCGGGAAAAAGGTTGGCGACACCGCAGAGATCCAGGTCCCTGCCGGAAAAATTACTTTTGAGATCATTGAGGTTTCACGTTAACACCTTGTTTCTTCAACAAGCAAGAAAACACTTCCTTACTTCTAATTCCATACGCCCTTTCCTGGGCGTAGCTGAGATATTACTGAAACGTATTTAGGATCGTCTCGTTATACATCCGATTACTTTTCAGAATTGCCGTTAACTGAAAAGTACCTGCCGTAGTCTGTTTTTATCTTGATTATAGGGGTTGATTGTACTACTTTATATCTGCAGAACTTGATATTTTATCACTAACAGTACGTGATATTAGCGTTCAGTTAGTATTTAATTTTCAGCATAAACCAGGATCGCACCAAATTCAGACAAACATGAAAAAACGCCTACCCTTTACACTCGTCTTTTGTTTTTTCTTAAGCCTCTCACATATTTGTCACGCCGATAAATACAAGGGAAACAATAAATCATCGCCGAAAGCTGAGGTAAAGCAGACTGCTGCGGGATGTGCCGCGGCTTCAGGATTCAGGTTTCTGAACATTAATAATGTCAGGGCCCGTATCAATACCGGAGGTGATATGTGGTGGGACCTACACGACTTTTCTCAGTATTTTATTCCGGCCAATGGTCAGGCTACCTCATTGTTTGCAGGCTCCTTGTGGATCGGAGGGCTGGATATCAATGATCAGTTGAAACTGGCAGCACTGCGATTCAGACAAAGCGGCAATGATTACTGGCCCGGCCCCCTTACCATTGACGGGAGTGCAGCTGTGGACGAAGTGACCTGTGCCGATTATGACAAACATTTTATAATGACACGGGCAGAGGTAGACGAATATCTCGGCTGGTGGCATAGCGAAAACAGGGCAGTAGAATACCCGAATTATTCAATCCCACAATCTATACTTGAATATCCGGCACATGGAGATGTAGCCAAAAACCAAAGTTATTACCTTGCTCCTTTCCGCGATATTGACGGAGACGGTGATTATAACCCAAATCAAGGTGATTATCCATATTACGATATCACTAATGAGCTTTGTCCACTCAATTATGCAGGAGATCCGAGCTATGTTCCGCAAAGAACCATGGAAGAAATAAATATGGGTTCGGTTCACGGCAGTATCCTGGTTGACCAGGTCTTAAAAGGTGACCAGACACTCTGGTGGATATTCAACGATAAAGGAGACTTCCATTCAGAAACCCAGGGAACATCCATTGGGTTCGAGATCAGGGCACAGGCTTTCGCCTTCGCAACCAATGATGAGATCAATAACATGACTTTTTACACTTATGAGATCATCAACCGCTCCACCTTTACCCTGACCGGTACATATTTCAGCCCCTGGGTTGATACTGACCTTGGATTTTCGGATGACGATTATGTTGGCTGTGATGTTGCCAGGGGTTTAGGTTATTGCTATAATGGTACCGCTTTTGATGGCAGCGGGCAACCGGAAGCTTATGGTGACCAGCCTCCAGCCATTGGTGTTGATTTTTTCCAGGGGCCTTATATTGATCCCGATGGCCGCGATAACCCTGAATTCACCGGTGACTGCTCAATCCTGAATTCCCAGTTCGAATGGGATCCGATGGCCATCAATGGGGTAAACTTTGGAAATGATATCATAGATGATGAAAGATTTGGAATGCGGCGATTTGTTTACCACAACAACGATAACAGCCCACAGGGTGATCCCCAGATTGCCCCGGAATATTATAACTACCTTAGGGGTTTCTGGAGGGATAATACCCGGATGCTATATGGCGGAAATGCACATTTCAATTCAGGTGCTGTCGGCCCGGTTTGTGATTTTATGTTTCCCGGAGATTCAGATCCATGTAACTGGGGTACACGCGGCATACCCCCAAATGGTGGTTGGAACCAGAGCGGGCACTTCTGGACTGAAGAAACTGCCGACAATAACCCGTTCGACAGAAGGTTTATGCAGTCTGCAGGCCCCTTTACCCTTAAACCCGGTGCTGTAAATTATATTACCGTCGGAATCCCATGGGCCCGTGCTACATCCGGAGGTCCATGGGCATCAGTGGAGCTGCTGCGGATAGTGGATGACAAGTGCCAGAAATTATTCGATAACTGTTTTAAAGTCCTTAATGGTCCCGATGCTCCGGATCTCTCTATCGTGGAACTTGATAAAGAACTCATCTTCTATATCTCCAACTCTAAAGTATCCAACAATTACCTGGAGAACTATGTAGAATATGACAATACTATTATACAGCCTCATCCCGCAGATTCCAGCTGGAGAAGCGATTCACTCTACTATTTCGAAGGATATCAGATCTTTCAGCTCGCTAACGCAATGGTCACCATAGAAAGCACAGACAATCCTGACCTGGTCAGGCTGGTTGCCCAGTATGACATAAAAAATGGGGTAGGTATGCTCGTCAACTACTATTATGATAAACTTATTCAGGGAAATGTGCCAATAGTGGAAGTAGAAGGAGGGGATAACGGAATTTCACATTCATTTAAGATCTCTGAGGATGCTTTCGGAACCACCAACCGTCAATTAACTAACTTTAAGCAATACTACTATACGGTTGTGGCATATTCTTACAATGAGTACATGCCCTACAGCCAGGAACCAGGAGTTTTGGAAGGACTCAGGGGTCAGAAAAAACCCTATCTTGCCGGAAGAAGTAACATTCGTACCTACACGGCAATACCCCATATTACAGTAAATGGTGCTGTGTTGAATTCCGAATATGGAGAAGGCCCTCAAATCACCAGGATTGAAGGAAATGGTAATGGTGGTATGATCATTGAACTGACAGATGAAACGATCAGCAAGATCATGAGCAAACCCGCAGCCGACTCCCTGAATGTTATGGGAGGACCGGATTATCCGATTGCAGATACTGCAGTCTATGAATACGGACAAGGCCCGCTGAACGTGAAAGTGATCGACCCCCTGAA
>JAIOSQ010000070.1 GCA_021107535.1 Bacteroidales bacterium
AGCTATTACTATCCGGGCGGAGAACTTAAAAAAACAGTTTTTTATATTGATGGCCTTGAAGAAGGAATAGCAAAAGAATATGCAGAAGATGGCAGGATCACACAATTGATCACCTATAAAAGAGGTTTTATTTCGAACAGGGAAAGAATCAACCGTTTCGACAATGAAGGAAAAAAACATGCTAACTGGAAATGTTTTTATGAGAATGGAAATTTAAAATTAGAATGTATTTATAAGCATGGGCTAAGGAATGGTTATTATAAAGAATATGACCCGGAGGGAAACCTGCTGCATGCCTATAAATTTGTTGATGGCGTGAAACAAGAATTTGTTGCAGAACTTACAAAACTCGATGTAAGAACAGAATATTTTCCTGATGGAAAAGTAAAAATAAAAGCTACTTATAACAAAGAAAATAAACCTGAAGGTGTGTGGAGGGAATATACCGAAGAAGGTGAAATAGAAAAGTCATATATTTATAAAAACGGAATTGTTATTGGGGAAGGGATCATCACAGAACAGGGTGAAATGAACGGACCATGGAAAGAATATTATGATAGCAGGGTACTTAAAGGAGAAGGCTTTTATGATCATGATGTAAAAATAGGGCCATGGATATTTTACCACAGAAATGGCGAAACAGAACAAACCGGTGTTTATGATAGTCTGGGCAGATTGGAAGGAAGTTGGAAATGGTATTATTCATCAGGAATATTACAACGGGAAGAAAAATTTAAGGCAGGCCTGGCAGAAGGGCCAATGACAGAATACGACATGCTGGGTAAAGTAATCACCGAAGGTGAATACTGGAGAGGGATGGAAGACGGAAACTGGTTTTATGAATTGGGAGATCACAGGGAAGAAGGTGAATACATTGAAGGCCTGAGGGACGGGAGATGGAAATCATATTATGCAAATGGAAATCTGAAATTTGAGGGTAATTTTATAGAAAATAACCCCCACGGTGAACATATATGGTATTGGGACAATGGGAAAATAAAAGACAGGGGATCTTATATGATGGGAAGGAAACATGGCCAATGGACAACATATAATTATGACGGTATACCATTTCTTGTTATCACTTTTGAAAACGGTATTGAAAAAAAATATGACGGCGTAAGGATTATTACGGAATATTCAGCAGAAGATTTCGAATAATTCGTATTTTTGTCCCCACACAAAACTTAATTTAAGGAGGAAAAATGAACAAAAATTTATTATTTATTTTGATGGCAACCGCATTTCTATGGTCTTGCGATAGTCAAACCACGACTGATCAGGAACAAACTGAAGTTCAAGAACAGGAAGTTATTGTTGAAGAACCTACAATAGTAGCCCTTGCTGATTTTAATGACAAAGCTGAATCACTACTTGGCAAAGAAGTAATTCTGGAAGGTACTGTTGTTCATGTTTGTCAGCATGGTGGTAAAAAAATGTTTATTACTGCCGATGATCCTGATATTAGGATAAAAATAACATCAGGAGAAGAAAATATTTCTTTTGACACAGAACTTGAAGGAAGCTATGTAAATGTACATGGTATCGTTGAAGCTGTTGAATCGGAAGAAGTAGGTGAAGGACAAGGACAAGGTAAAGGTGACGGTACAGGCGAAGGTGAGGGAAAAAATGCAGGTGAAGGTGAACATGAAGGTGAACACGAACATGAAGGTGAACATGAAGAAGATGAAGATCACATAAACATCTATCACAAACTTCAATATTCCGTTGTTGTAATTGATTACACGGTGGAAGAAATAATTCCTGAATAGGTTTTAGAGTCAGGGTTATATTGGCTTAGCCGAACGTGGTTGCGAAAATCGTAAACCTGGTTCCACGCCTCTTGAGGCGAAAAAAATGTGAAATTGCATAAAAATGCCCCGCGGTTTGCCGTGGGGTAATTCATTAATAGAAACTTTCATGGCAAAGCTTAAATGGAGAAAATGGTTCAGGGTTATTCACCGGGACTTCGGCTATCTTTTTTTCGCAGTTACCTTGGTTTATGCTATTTCCGGTATCGCCATCAATCATTTGGATAATTGGAATCCCAATTATATTGTAACTACAGAAAATATTCAAACCCAGCTTAAACACGGTGCAGAAAAATCTGAGATTATGGATATGCTGGAATCTTTCGATGAACATAAAAATTACAAGAACCATTATTTTCCTGACGGAAATAATTTAAAGATTTTCCTGAAAAACGGCAATATCTATGTTAATCTGAATTCAGGTAAAGGTTTATTAGAAAAGAACAGACGCCGTGCGGTTTTTCGCGAAATGAATTATCTGCATTATAATCCTGTTAAATGGTGGACCTGGTTTTCTGATCTGTATTGCGGAGCCCTGATAGCACTGGCCATTACCGGACTGTTTCTTGTAAGAGGAAAAAAAGGGATTACCGGAAGAGGTGCCTGGCTAACCATACTCGGCATTATCATTCCGATTATTTTCCTTTTCATTTATTACTATTAAAATGCAAGAACTTATATTTTTCATAGTGTTTGTTGTCTGGTATGCGGGAGCGCTGATCGTATCGGAAAGAATAGGCAAAAAAAGCCGCCTTGGCGAAGAATGGACGTTTTTTATAGGATTTATGTTTACGCCTGTGGTGGCAGCCATATTGGGATTGTCCCTCCCTAAAAAACTGTGAAGACGTTTCATGAAACGTCTCAACAGGAACCCCGCACCTCAAACTATATCAAAATCCATCTGTTTTTTTGAAAGATCAATTTTCTTTACCCTGATTGTGACCTGATCGCCCAACTTATATTGTTGTCCGTTACGGGATCCGATTACCTGGTAATTATCTTCATCAAGATAGTAAAAATCATCATCCAGATCCTGCAACCTGACCATCCCTTCACATTTATTGCCGATAATCTCTACATAAATGCCCCACTTGCTGACACCGGAGATCAGGCCTTCAAACTCCTGCCCGATCTTATCAAGCAAAAATTCAGCCTGTTTGTATTTAATAGATTCCCTTTCAGCCTGAATGGCACTGCGTTCCATGAGAGAACAATGAATACACTTATCTTCATAAACACTATTGCTTACAGAAGAACCTCCATCCAGATAATGATCAAGTAAACGGTGCACCATCAGGTCGGGATACCTTCGAATAGGAGAGGTAAAATGAGAGTAATGGCGAAAAGCCAGCCCATAATGTCCAATATTTTCAGTTGAATACTCTGCTTTTGCCATGGTACGAATAGCAATTGTTTCAATCATGTTCTCTTCACCCTTTCCGGCAATTTGTTTAAAAAGATCGTTAAAGGATCTTGCTAAATTCTCAGGAGAATTTATTTTTAAGTGGTAACCCAATTTTCCAAGAAATTCAATGAATGTATTCAGTTTTTCGGGAGAAGGTGTATCATGTACCCGGTAAATAAACGTTTTGGGTTTTTGTTGCCCTCTTTTTTTTCCAATAAACTCAGCTACCCTTTTATTTGCCAGCAACATAAAATCCTCGACAAGCATATTCGACTCCTTTTGTTCTTTAATGGAGATGCTAATGGGCGTACCATCTTCATCAAGCTTGAATTTTACCTCCTGGGTGACAAAGTTGATCGAACCGTTCTTGAATCGTTCATCCCTGAGTTTTGATGCAAGTTGGTGCAAAACACCAATTTCTTCAGCAAATTCACCCTTACCTTCCTCAATGATCTTTTGCACTTCTTCATAATTGAAACGCCTGTTTGAATTGATCACTGTTCGTCCAAACCATTGACCGATAACTTTTGCATTATGATCAAGCTCAAAAACTGCCGAATAACATAATTTGTCTTCATTGGCTCTCAGTGAACATACATTATTGGATAATTTTTCAGGGAGCATAGGAATAACCCGGTCAACAAGATAAACAGAAGTTGCACGATGATATGCCTCTTCGTCGATCAAGGATCCGGGCTTGACATAATAACTGACATCTGCAATGTGTACTCCAAGTTCCCAGTTTCCGGATTTCAATTTTTTCAATGAAATAGCATCATCAAAATCTTTGGCATCATCCGGGTCAATAGTGATTGTCCAGAGATTACGAAAATCTTTTCTTTTTTTGTATTCTTCTGCAGGGATTTTCCACGGAATAGCTTCGGCTTCTTTCTCCACATTTTTTGGAAAACTGAGCGGGAAATCATGCTCGGCAAGGATAGATTGCATTTCTACATTATGATCGCCCGGCTTGCCAAGCACATCAGTGATCTTGCCAAAAGGATTCTTCGAATGCTCAGGCCAGTCGGTGATCCTGCCCACCACTTTTTGTCCGTTCCTGGCCCCTTTCAGGTTCTCCACAGGAATAAAAATATCTACCGGCATATTCCGGCTGTCAGGGATCAAAAAAGCAAACTTTTTTGATATTTCAATAATACCTACATATTGCTCTTTGGCCCTCTGCAGGATTTCTATGATCCGCCCTTCAGGTTTTCGATCCTTCCTTTTTGGGAAAAGCTGCACCTTCACCGTATCTCCATGCAGGGCGTGATAGGTGTTGTTAGGTGCGATAAAAATGTCGTCACTGTCATCTTCCGGGATTATATATGCTTTTCCGGTGTTTTTCATGTCAACAGTTCCGGTTATGGTACCGGAAAGATCCTTCTGTTCAAAAACACGGTCTGCATTCAGCTTGTATTTTCCCGGCCTGATTTCTTCTATGGATTCCTCTTTCAGAAACTCAGCAAGGATGGTACTTACCAGGTCGCGTCCCGCCTTGTCCTTAATTGCAAGTTTTGAAGAGATTTGCTTATAATTGAATAACCTCAAAGGGTCAGCAATGAAAAGGCTAAGTATATTATCCCGGAGCAGGTTTTTCCTGCCTCGTGATCTTTTCTTTTTAGTATGTTTAGTCATTATTAAATAGTTTAATTGCCGGTACCGGGAATAGCCCGGATCAGCTTCTTTGTGTATTCTGTTTTAGGATTGAAATAAATTTCGTCTGCTTCGCCCAATTCCACAATTTTACCATTTTGCATTACAGCCATCCTGTCCGACATATATTTTACAACAGACAAATCATGAGAGATAAAGATGTAGGTTAAGGCATATTTTTGTTTTAATTCATTCAGGAGGTTTAATACTTGTGCCTGTACGGATACGTCCAGGGCCGAAACAGATTCATCACAAATAATAAATTCAGGGTTTACGGCCAGGGCACGGGCTATACAGGCGCGCTGTCTTTGTCCGCCTGACAATTCATGCGGATATCTGTCAGCAAATTCGGACGAAAGGCCCACCCGATCAAGAAGCTCACCAACCCTTTGCTTTTTCCCGGATTTATTATGTACCAACCGATGTACCAACATGGGTTCGCTTATGGCAGAGCCTACTGTTATGCGGGGATTCAGGGATGAATATGGATCCTGAAAAATAATCTGGAGATGCTTTCTGAGAGGACGCAGTTCTCTTGAACTTAACCGTGAGAGATCTTTTCCTTTGTAATAGATCTGTCCTGATGTTTGATCAATAAGTTTAAGTATCGTACGTCCAAGAGTGGTTTTACCACAACCTGACTCACCAACCAAACCAAGGGTTTCTCCGGGAAACACTTCCAGGTTGATATTGTCAACAGCTTTGACAAGCCCACGGGATCGTCCAAAAATCGTCTTTCCCAGGGAAAAATGAGTTGAAAGATCCCTGAGCTTCAAAACAGGCTCTTTATCATAAATAATCCTGTGATGCTCTTTACGTTTCTCTGCAGCCTCCTGAATATCAGTGGAATACGCTAATGATTCAGTATTCTGTTCCGATTGCAGGAAATCATTGATTGTAAGCAAGTTGGATGGCCGGTCTTTTAAGGGAGGACGACATGCCAGAAGCCCCTTTGTATAAGGATGTTCCGGGTGATGAAAAATATCCTGTACTTTTCCGGACTCAACGATCTGCCCACGATACATCACGATAACCTCATCAGCAATATCTGATATAACTCCAAGATCGTGGGTGATAAAGAAAATGCTCATTTCATGAACTTGTTGCAGATCGAGAAGAAGCTTAAGAATATCTTTCTGCACTGTTACATCAAGTGCTGTTGTAGGCTCATCGGCAATCAGCAAAGAGGGTTCACAGGAAATAGCCATGGCGATCATAACCCGTTGCCTTTGCCCTCCCGATAGCTGATGGGGAAATGCTTTGAGTATTTCTTTTGGGCGTGGCAATTTTACTTCATTGAACAGGTCAAGGCATTTTTCCCTGGCAGCTTTTCGTGATATGTCCGTATGCTGAATAATAGCCTCCATGATCTGATTTCCGCAGGAAAATACAGGATTTAATGATGTCATAGGTTCCTGGAAGATCATACCAATTTCATTGCCTCTTATATGGCGCATTTTATGATCATTAAGTCGTAACAGATCAACAGATCCTGAATTGTTTTGAAAAAATACCTGACCGCTAAGAATTTTTCCCGGGGGGGAAGGAATAAGCCCCATGACCGAAAGCGCAGTAACAGATTTTCCGGAACCGGATTCACCCACTATCCCCATTGTGGTACCCCTGCCTGTTGAAAAGCTAATATTATCAACAGCCGTGATGTTTCCTGATTCAATTGAGAAACCAACCGAAAGATTTTTAATACTGATCAGGGAATGATGATCCATGTTATTGCTAAGGATTATTCAAAATTAGACTTTTAAGGGGAACAAACTAAAGAAAGAGGTATTAAGTTATAAAGACTATTGACAAATGAGTTATTTAAATGATTTTCTCTCATTGGTTTATCCGAATGTTTGCCCTATATGCGGAAAAAGCCTGTTTAAAAATGAGAAAGTGATCTGCATGAAATGCAAACATCATCTGCCACGGGCTCGTTTTTCACAAGATCCTGATAATCCTGCTGCACAAGTATTCTGGGGAAGGATACCTCTTTACAGGGTAACAACCGGTTTTTTATATAACAAGGGAAACATGATTCAAAAACTGATCCATCAGTTCAAGTATAGAAAGCATAAGGAGATTGGGTTATTTCTTGGAGAAGAACTGGGAATAGAAATGGCCCGTATTTCTGATTTTCACGACATATCAATAATTATTCCCGTACCCCTTCATCCAAAGAAAAAAAGAAAAAGAGGCTTTAATCAAAGCGAGATACTTGCAATCGGGCTGGCAGGAAAACTAAATGCCAACATGAATAACAACATCCTCCTCAGAAACACTTTTTCACAAACCCAGACACGAAAATCCAAGTACGAAAGATGGCAGAATGTGGAGGGTATTTTTACACTCGTTAACCAGGAAATCATCGAAAATAAGCACATTCTGCTCATTGACGATGTAATCACCACAGGAGCAACAATTGAAGCCTGTGCCTCTTCTTTGCTCAAGGTTAAAGGAATAAAAATTAGTGTGGTGGCAGTGGCGTTTACGGGAAAGTGAAAGAAAGTACTTCAAGTACTTAGAGTATTTAAAATACTTAAAGTATTTAGAGTTAATTAATATAATTAAAAATTATGAAAAATTTAGAGTTTGGAAAATTTCTTGAAGACAGGACTAAAAATTTTGCAATAGGCATAATCAGATTATCATCTTCGCTTTCAAATTCTCCCGAAAACCTGGTGATAAAAAACCAAATCACCAAATCAGGTACAAGTGTTGGAGCAAATTACCGGGAGGCAAATAAATCCAGAAGCAAAGCAGACTTTAAAAATCGTATCAGTATATGTCAAAGCGAAACAAATGAAACACTTTACTGGCCTGAAATAGTTATGGAAATAGACTCTTTAAATGCTGAAAAAACACAAAAAATTCATAATGAAGCAAAAGAATTATTAGCAATCTTCACCTCAATAATAAATAAATTAAATAATAAACAAGTATAACACAAAACTCAGCATTTCCAGAAACTTTAAGTACTCTAAGTACTTTAAATACTCTAAATACTTTATAACACAAAGCCTACTCTAGCTTTTCCGGGTAAACCAAACTATCCCCCACCTCCGGAACAATATATTTCGAATATCTCTTTCTGTTATTTCTGAGCTTGCGCCTGGTTCGGGCCTTCTTATTAAAGGTATTATAAAGAAACTGGGTTGGCCCTATCATCCTGATGCCGACAGGTGGTACGTAGCCGGGATCATTTTTTAAGCCAGGAAAACGAAATTCTGGTTTTTTCTCATCCGGCACCCTGGTTTCAAGAAAAACCAATTTAAAAAATCGTTTTGGAGGAAAAGGATAAACCGTGAATTCTTTCATCAGGATCGTATCTATCCTCAAAAAAATCAGGACCGTATCTATAAGCAAAAGGGAGCGGATGATCATATGATGATCTTCTAAACCAATACTGGAAAATTTAATGGTATCCGTATTTCTGACACTCAGAACAAACGTGCCCTTTTCAGAGGTAATGGTTCCGGTGCCTTTGCTCAGATTAAGCACGTGGACGTTTGGTAAAGCCACGCTGTCATGCGCATGAAGCACATATCCCGAAAAA
This sequence comes from Bacteroidales bacterium, assembly GCA_021107535.1. Taxonomy (GTDB): domain Bacteria; phylum Bacteroidota; class Bacteroidia; order Bacteroidales; family B18-G4; genus B18-G4. The sequence continues at coordinate 8,426 of JAIOSQ010000070.1, forward strand.
CGATACAGGCTGTCATTTGCCACCTTTTGTCCAAACGACAGCTTTATGGCAGCAAGCAATAGAATAAACAAAATATGCCTTTTCAAAACACCCCCTGTGAAATCTTTTTAAAAGCTATCAATATTAACATTAAAATATAATTTGATATTTTAAAAATACTTAATGAAAGTTAAGAATTGTTAAGTGAGTTAAAAATATTTTGCAGTGAAAAACGTTTCATACACCCATTTGTGACTTGTATTAACAGCCCTATAAAATTAGCTTTGTTCCAATAAAAAAAAATATTATTTATCTTTAACCCCAAATAAACATTAATAAACCTTTTAAGATATGAAAAAAGCTTTACTTTCCGGAATGATATTAATATTCTTTGTTGCCTCTATATCAGCGCAACAACAGGTGCCAAACGGCGGTTTTGAGGACTGGACAGATTCCGGCCTGGGTTATGAAGACCCTGATGGCTGGGATACTCCAAACGAATCTACTTTGGTCACAGGGGTGTTTACCGTTACAAAATCAGATACTGTATCAACAGGAAACTATTCAGCAAAACTTAAATCAAGATTACTTGTTGGCGAATATGTATCTCCTGGCGTTGTTACCCTTGGTGAGTTTGTTGTTGATTTTTTGACCCAGACAGCCACATTCGAAGGGGGTATTCCTTTTACCGACAAGCCCATAGCACTAAAAGGTGATTATAGAAACTTTCCTGCAGCAAATGATTCTACCATAGTCATGGCCATATTTACTGAATATCTCGAAGCAAAAGGAAAAACAGATACCATTGGCCTGGGTGTAATGTATACGAATGATGTTGTTGCAGACTGGACGAGCTTCAGCGTGCCCATATCTTTCTTCAATGATCATGATCCGGACACCATGAATATCATTGTTGTTTCGTCAAATATGTTCTCTCCGAACAAAGACTCCTATATGTTCATTGACAACTTCGCTTTTGAGTATGAAGCAGGAATTGATGACCTTGAAAATATTATTGAAACCAATATTTTCCCCAATCCTGCCAGCGATAAAATGTCGTTTTCTTTCGGAAAGAAAATAAATGCCAGCCTTAAAATATACAGTAACGACGGACAACAAGTTTACAGTAGTGTTGTGAACGGGACAGATCAAACCATTGATGTGAATAATTTTGCAGTAGGTACCTATTACTTCGGTGTGTTTGAAAAGAATAAAAAGATCAGCTCCGGACAGTTTGTAATCAGCAGATAATAATTATTAAAACCTAATCTAATGTTGAAAAAATTAATTTTTTTGTTAACGGCTATTCTGGCTGTTGCCATCGTAATATCTTCATGTAAAAAGAATGAAGATGATCCGCTCCGGGCACCAGGGATAAACGACCCATTACATGTTTATGCAAACTATTTTTATGTTAACTGGATTGGGGTTGTCGGGGCACAGGGTTATGTGACAGATATTGCTACGGATCAGGATTTTACCAACATTCTTCCCGATTATAATAATCTTGAAGTAGAAATCAACGGAATGTTCATTGTTGAAGGACTTACTCCCAACACTCCTTATTATGTGAGGATAAGGTCGTATAATAGCAATGAAACAAGTGGAAATTCCGTCGCGAAGCAATTTCAAACCACCGGCTCCAATGTTCTTCCCAATATGGATATGGAAGAATGGATCACAACCCCCAATTATGAAAATCCATCCCCGGATGGCGTGTGGGCTTCAGCAAATAAGGTAGTGGACCTAAACCCTGATATTTATCCGGTTTTGCTTTTTAAAACAGAGGATGCTTATTCCGGGGACTATGCCGCAAAGATGGTAACCAATATAGCGATTGGCATGCCTCTTTTAACAGGCAGCCTTTCAACCGGGCTTTTCTCGGTTAATTTGGAAAATCCTTTAAAAAGCATGATCAGGGGCGTACCTTATAAATCACGCCCGATAAGATTTCAGGGATATTATAAATACACAGGTGTTGAAGGTGATTCATGTGAGATCAGGACTACTCTTTCGAAATGGAATGTTGCGGAACACAAAAGAGATATAATTGGTGAAGCCATTTACCGGACAACGGATACTATTCAAGAATATACACACTTTGACCTGCCAGTAATATACTTTTCTTCAGACATTGTGGATACAATCGAAATGGTGTTTGCTGCCAGTGCAGGAGGAGAATATTTTATTGGAGAAGCTGGAAGTACTCTATATGTTGATGATTTTAGTCTTATTTTTGAGTGATCAAAATATTCCGGTAAGTAATTACCGGTAGACAGTTTATGAAACTAATTTTATTTAGTGTTGCACTGTTTTGGTTCGGTATGATTAATATACAGGCCCAGGAAATGGAGTTTGGACTCAAAGGTGGATTAAATATTGGTACACCGGTGGGTGCTGCTGAAAAAGGAGCAACAGGCAGCCCTGGGATCGGCCCCATGCTGGGCATGTATTTTTCTTATGACCTTGGAACAAAATGGGCTTTGCACGGGGAGTTTTTGTATTCCCATAAAGGCTCAACATTCCACACCCCGGTATCAGGAGATACCATCTACAAATATAATACGATTACTCCAACAGATACTATTCCTTCTGAAGCACACACCATGTACCGGGGATGGGTTGATGGCAAGTTCGACAATAAATACCTCGATATACCGCTATATGCATCTTACAACTTAAGCAGAAGGTTTTTCCTGATGTTTGGCGGATATATATCATACCTGATAGATGGAAAAAATACCGGTTCTGCAGATATTGAAGTCGGAGACCCCAGACACCCTTTCACAACCGTAACCGACGAACCTTTTGATCAAAGCAGTGAACTAAATAAATGGGACTACGGCCTTTTGCTTGGGACCACCTATGTTACCAAAAGAAGGATGAATTTTGGGCTGAGTGTTACTACCGGGCTCAGGTCTGTTTATCGCAAAAACTATAAGTATATTGATGGTGTGGTCCGCAATGTCTATATGCAAACCTTTGTACAATTCAGGATAAACAAATAGATTGTCGATTATCGATTTTCGAATTATTATTTACCGGGATGGTGCTATAATAGCAGTTTTCTTATGATGGCTTGTTTGGCCTCTGAGATCTGTTAATTCAACCAGAATGATATATATGCCGGCAGCTGCTTTTTGGCGGTCATTCCGTATCCCGTCCCAGGAATAGCTGCCACTTGTTCCCAAAAGCTCATTATTGACAAGGTGCCGGATAAGCTGTCCGGATGCATTAAATACCATGATCGTTGCCAGGTTTCCAGGGTTTTCACAATGATATTTAATAGTCAGGAGATCATTATAACCATCGTTATTTGGAGTAAATACCAATGGTTCAAGATGAATATTTCCCCCGCCGGAAGATGATTCAGAAAATTGTGAATTTTTATATCCGGGAGTCCCGAAACCGGAAGCCTGTGAAGCAGAATGCCAGTTTGTTTTATCTGCCGACGGCCTGTCATAATGTATGCGCTCGAGCGAAACACCCTCTACAGAGTTCAGCAATGGGAAATGCAGATCTTCATGATAGGAAAATATATCCAGGATCTGCTTCATCTCATCCAACAGAATAACAGTTCCTTTTTCGTTGTTGTAGGATGGAAACCTTTCGGATTCAATGAATCTTTTAACATCTGGACAATAATAATAATTATCTACATCACGGATATTTGTGCAGAATAAAACATAATCTCCCGGGAAAATTGCACGGCATGAGGCTGTTATACCGGTAAAAGTTGTATCGGGGGGAGAAGGCGTGTTGTTCTTTATTGAACCAATGATCAGGTTTGTTAATTGAATGACCTTATCCGAGCTGTTATAGATTTCGACATAATCACTGCCGCCAGGAAAAGGATTAAACAATACTTCGTTAATGACCAGGTCCCGATGTAACGGTTTTTCAGGAATTCCCAATGGAACAACTTCGCTTATGAGTGCCGAATCCCCCATGCAGTTGAATACATACGACTCACAACTTAATTCATAAATAATTCCTCTGCTTAACGGCACTTCAGGATACAGGATGAAAGTGGTAAAAAACGGATCTTCAGGCAATAGTGCAACAGGATTTCCCAATCCATGATCAATATTAAAATTAAGGGTATAAAGACTTGTGCTCATATGTAATGATTGATTGAATTCTACCCGGATCCTGACAGAGTCAAGCACACAGGCTGACACAATTTCAATGGGGGTATACACATCATCGTAAACACTATTGATTTTACCAGGACTACCTCCGGAACTGTACTTTGAGGCCCGCCAATTGTCGTTGGAAAGACATGGGTTATAAGGATTAATTTGTTCCAGCGACCAACCACCTTCCTTTTTATCTTCATCCCGGTACCAATGATCCGAATAGCGTATTCCTGAGATCAGTTCTCCCTTTTCATTACACAATATGATATCCTGCCCGCTGTTTGTCAGGGAAAAACTTTCAAACCCATAAAATTGTCCATAATCCGAAAAACTGTTTTCTGCCTCTTCCTTTGCAATGATATAATATCCCTGTGATGCCATCCGAAGGCCGGAGAGCTCCTTTTCGCTGGTTCCGATAGTCAGTACCCAGCCGGAAAGATCAAGAGGCAGAGAGGTGGTATTATACAATTCCAGGTATTCATATTCAGGAAGCAATTGGGGCGGCGACGGATCAGCCATAATCTCATTGATCACTACATCATATCTTTCCGGATCATACCATGAAAACTCTGTTACCACAGCAGACATTTTATTTCCGGATAGATCTTTAACATTCTGAAGGCTAAGCTGTAATAACTCCCCGTACGGCAGTTCATCAGAAAAGACCAGGTGTACAACCCATGCTTGCTGTTCATTGATTAAAGCTGTTTCAGGATATCCGACATCATGGCTGATGTGGTAATTCCCTGTTTGTTCCGCACTTTCTTTTTCAACACTTTCTGAAAAATGTATATCCAGCTGGTCAGGCGGGTTTACAAACACATACTGCACATCAGGCGGAATAGTATCATACTGGATGGCGCCTGCATAAAAATCATCGAAATAGAATTTTTTACTGTTGCTGCTGGTATACTTACAGAAAACCCCAAGATTCCCGGTGTCGTTTATTATTTCCTCCTGGCAGCTTCCTTCATGAATGTAATTGGATCCTCCGGAATAATCTGCAAGTAATTGCCAGTTCCCATCGGAATACAATGCCTTAATATTGACTGAAAAAGAAGATGCGATCATACCGGCCATTCCCCTGATAAGGCTTGTTGTATCTCCCCCGGATTGTTTCATAAGCCGGATCGCATCATCCGACCCACTTTCTCCTAACTGAAGAAAAAACCCGTCAGGTGGAAAAAAGGATGAATTTTCATCTGCCAGCAGATATATTCTGGAATGATTATTAGCGGACGGACTAAAAGATTGTTTGATAAAACACCGCCATTCCATTTCTGGAAATACCTGAATCAATGTGAATAGGTATGCATTGTCTGCCCCATCATCATATAACTGAAGTTGATACGAAGAATTAACCCTGAATTTATCTTGTTCCCCGGTCCATGAAGGATTTATGGTAAAATCACCATCCGAAAAATCATCGGATATCTGGCCGGTGCAAAAAACCGGCATAATAACAAAACAATAAAGCATTTGTTTGATTAAAATAGTTATTCGTACAGGCATATGCATTGAATTAGTATTTTTGTCTGTCCCTATTGGTTAATACCATTTTTAGGAAAATGTCCGCCACAACAAAAAACTAATATTAGTTATTCATGAAGATTGCAATCATAGGTGTTACAGGCTTGGTAGGAAGGGTAATGCTGAAGGTGCTCGAAGAAAGCCGCCTGTTTAAAGGAATAGAGTTGATACCGGCAGCTTCAGAGCGCTCTGTAGGGAAAAAACTTATGTTTCATGGCAAGGAGTACACCATCTGCAGTATTCGTGATGCTTTGATTGAAAATCCTCATATTGCTTTGTTTTCTGCAGGGGCGGGGGTTTCAAAGGAATGGGCTCCCGAATTTGCTGAAAAACAATGCTATGTAATTGATAATTCATCTGCTTGGAGAAATAAAGAAAAAATTCCCCTGGTAGTTCCTGAGATCAACGCTTCTTCTATTCAGAAATCTTCCCGTATCATTGCAAATCCGAATTGCTCCACGATACAAATGGTTCTGGTCCTGGCCCCATTGCATAATAAATATGGCATCAAGCGAGTAGTGGTTTCCACCTACCAGTCAGTGACCGGTTCAGGCGCTGCTGCTGTTCTGCAACTAAAAAATGAAAGAAAAGGATTAAAAGCAGAAAAAGCCTACCCTCACTCCATTGACCTTAACCTTTTTCCACATGGTGGTGAGTTTTTGGATAACGGGTATACAACGGAAGAACAAAAACTGGTAGATGAAAGCAGGAAAATACTGGATGATCACAGCCTGCAAATTACTGCCACTGTTGTGAGGGTACCGGTATTCGGAGGACATTCGGAAGCTGTAAATATTGAACTTAATTCAGCGTTTGAGCTTAATGAGGTAAGAAGCTTGCTTACAGAAACCCACGGGATCACCATACAGGATGATATACAGGCCGACATCTATCCCATGCCTTTATTTGCAGAAGGAAAGGATGATGTGTTTGTCGGGAGGATAAGAAGAGATGATTCATGTGAAAATTCATTGAACATATGGATTGTTTCAGACAACCTGAGAAAAGGGGCTGCAACCAATGCGGTGCAGATAGCGGAGTACCTGGTTACATCAGGGAGACTATGAGACTTTATGACGGGAAGACAGGAAGACGGGAAGAGGAGAAGAGTGTTGAATGCAGGGAATTAAAATCTAAAATCCCTGTACCCTGTACCTTATACCCGCAACTCAATCAGCAAACAAACTAATATAACTCAATTATTGAGGTGAAAATATATCACGGTTTAGAAGAATACAAAAAAGTAAGAAACCCGGTTGTAACCGTAGGTACATTTGATGGTGTGCATGTTGGCCACAGCAAGATATTTGAAAGGGTGAGCAGCCTGGCCGGTAAATGTAAAGGGGATAGTGTTGTGATTACTTTTCATCCGCATCCACGCCTGGTGATCCACTCCGACAGTAAAAACCTGAAGTTTATCAATACACTTGAAAAAAAATATGAGCTGATCGAAAAAAACGGTATTGATCACCTGGTGATCATTCCTTTCACCGCGGAATTTGCCTCAATGGATGCTGAAAATTTTGTGAAAAAGATACTGGTTGAAAAAATTGGTGTTTATGAACTTGTGGTTGGCTATGATCATCACTTTGGGAAAAACAGGGAAGGTTCTTTTGAGGAACTGCTTACACTTGCAAAAGACATGGGTTTCAGGGTGGAACAAATCCCTGTTCAGGATATAAATGAGATTGCAGTGAGTTCTACTAAAATTAGAAATGCACTGAAAGAAGGAAATATTGAAGTTGCCAATGAATTACTGGGCTACGAATATTCAATTACAGGCACGGTTGTCGGGGGTCGGAAAATAGGCCGGGGAATAGGGTTTCCCACTGCCAATATCGAATTACAGGATGAATATAAGCTGATCACAGCCATTGGTGTCTATGCCTGCCGTGTTAAATGGAATAAAAAAATGTTTTTGGGAATGAGCAATATTGGACACCGACCAACCATCAATAACGGTGACCTTACCATAGAGGTGCATATTTTTGATTTTGATGAGGAAATATACGGTGAAACGATCACCATATATTTTGTGGACAGGATAAGGGATGAGGAAAAATTTGAAAACCTGGACGCACTAAGGCAGCAACTACTTCAGGATCAGAAAAATGTAAAAGAAAGGCTTTTCGGTCATTGAGCTTTTTCTATTATTATGCCTATTGAGATAAGCCCGGATGTCTCAATTTTTTGCGAGCGGTTCTCAATTTCAAATTTACAGTTCCCCTTTTCGGAAAAAGCAAAATCTTTTCTCAGCAGCATGCGAAGCTTTCCAGGCTCACTGTTTTTATCACCTTTGGGTTCAAATTTCAGGATGAGGTCCCGGCTGCGGATCTCCCCGGAAGGCGTGTACATGATCACGGTGACCGGAAGATTATTCAGATCAAAAGAGCTGGTATAATGAAGTTCCAGCCACATGTTGTAGAATGTGTTGGGATGTTCAATATTAAAATTAATAAGCGGGTTTTCAAAACGTTGCCACTGCTGACCGGGAAAGTTGTGAAATGATTCTATGGTTGATCCTGAAGAACAGCCTGCTGTAAGGATAAAAAGTATAATATATCTCAAGAATGTCTTTTTCATAATAAATATCATTGAGAAGACAAAGATATGATATGCAGCGCTTCTTTTACTAACTTTGTCAGGCAAAGAAGCTGTTTATGGCAAAACAAAAGTATTATGTTGTTTGGGTAGGGAAGGAGCCCGGGATATACAAGACGTGGCGGGAATGTGAAAGACAGATAAGAAATTTCGATGGAGCAGTTTATAAATCATTTGTTGATGAAGAACTGGCTCGTCAGGCTTATGAGGATGATCATACCAATTATATCGGGAAGAATTTTGGCAAACTGAAAGAACAGGAGAAAAAAATTTATGGCAAACCGATAGAGGACAGCATTTGTGTGGATGCGGCATGCAGCGGAAACCCCGGCATTATGGAGTACAGGGGAGTGGATAAATTATCCGGGGCTGAGTTATTCCGTACGGGCCCGTTTCAATACGCTACGGTAAATATTGGTGAGTTTCTGGCCATTGTACACGGCCTGGCCTATCTTGCAGAGAGAAACTCTGATTTCCCCATTTACACCGACTCCAGAACAGCCATGAAATGGGTCAGGGACAAAAAAATCAATACAAAACTTGAAAGGGTTTCGATCAATGAAAAAGTATTTGTCTTGCTTGACCGGGCCGTGAAATGGCTGGAAACACACAATTATTCAAACAAAATAATCAAATGGGAAACCGCTGCATGGGGTGAGATCCCTGCAGATTTCGGAAGGAAATAAAAAATTGAACAAAAAGCCTTAATTCCGCTTATATAAGCAGTAAAACAAATCATTCTGAATGGCAGGATTGGCTGATCCGATAAAGAATATAATAAAGAAATATCACCTTTATGTACTAAAGGATGTAGCTTTTTTTGTGTTAATTACTGTCCTGATCCATGTCATCTGGCGGATATGGGTACGACAATTCGACTATGCTCCTGTACATGATTTCATGTATAGTATCATGGGAGCTATGGCAACGGAAGTATACAGGGAATCTGTCTGGGTAATCTCAGGAATGTATGACATTGTGCGGGTCGATGAAACCATGCATATATATTTTGCCAATAGAAGCATCATATATATCAATACAGGCTGTTCGGGCCTCAAGCAGATGATACAATTTTCCCTACTGATGTTACTCTTTCCCGGCCCGGGTAAACATAAAATATGGTTTATCCCCCTAGGGATTCTTATGATGCATCTCACCAACATTTTCAGGGTTGTTGGCCTCTCTGTGGTTATGGTGAACTGGCCGCAATACTGGGATTTTAGCCACGATTATCTTTTTCGCCCATTTTTCTATGTAGTGATCTTTGGCCTGTGGGTATATTGGGTTGAAAAGATTAGAAAGAATAAAGAATAAAGAACAAGGAACAAGGAATAAGAATAAGAATATGGAAGTGGAGATTAAATTCAAACAATCTTCAATTGTTACTCTTCACTTACATTCTGCACTTGGCACTAGGAATTAGGCACTAGGCACTCCTGCTACTCTGCTTACTTCAACACAAATTGCGTATGTCCAATGACTTCATTGTTAAAGAATATCTCAACATGATAAACCCCTTTCATGATCTCTTTATCAGGATAAGATTTCGACCAGTACATGCACATGTTCATACTTATGTTTTGGTAGTCAATAAGCTTTTCAATAGAGTATTGGATCTTTTCGCCCTGGTACATGAAGGTATATTCATCCGAGCGGTCTTTGGTAAGGATAAGCTTATCGGGCCGGGCTATTCTAACATATAATTCTTTGATTCCCGCTTCAACAATTTTATTCTCCCCGATGGTGAAACATACTTTGATCTTGTCAAGCTTGCCGGCTTTGTCGGTTTCCCTTTCTTTTCCGCTGCCACGTTCACGTATCCCGGTTACATTCAAATTATATACCTGCAATATTGAAGCCGTTTCCACCTTTTCATTCAGCACCGCTTTATCTTTTACGATCTGTTCGTTTTCACGGTGGGCCAGTTGCAGATCTTGTTTAATTTCTATATTTTCCTCTGTCAGTTCTTTGTTGACCGTATACAGGGAGTCCATTTGCCTTACATAGCCCTGGCTTACCTGCTGGAGAAGGCCAAGCTTCTTTTTGATCTTGTAATATTCCCATTGGGTATCAAGCAGTTTACGGATTTCTTGCGCATTGGACTGGATAATACTGTCTTTGACAAAAAGAGAATCAGCAAGCGTACCATACTCCAGTTTAATCTGCTCATGTTCATTCATAAGCGAATCAAGTTCGCCTTGAAGTTCAACACGTTGTAATTCCTTTTCGGCCATAAGCGTATTTATGTCGGATTTTACTGAAAAAATCCAAATTAATAATCCGGTAACTGCTATTGCAAGGATGACCAGGATGACAATGAATAAAGTCCTGCCTGATTTGTTCCGGCCAGTGTTTGTTGTGGGGGCCTGTTCATTCATAATAAATTATTTTTAGGCTTGTGTGATGTATTACTATTATAATAACGTAATCAGAAAGTAATTTCTTTTTCCGGAAAAGCTGTTTGGGCATAAATTATGCTTTTTTAACAACCAAAGGTATTGTTAATCTGTTAATCTGTTAATCTGTTAATCTGTTAATCCGTTAATCCGTTAATCCGTTAATCTGTTAATCTGTTAATCTGTTAATCTGTTAATCCGTTAATCCGTTAATCCGTTAATCCGTTAATCAATTAATGCCCTGCTTTCCCAATATATTTAAAATGTTCACCGGTTTCATCAACGATCACCTTATACCATTCTTCCCCGTAACCGGGTTGTTCCAGTTTTGGATTATGGTAAATATAGCCTTCGGGAACTGCTGTTTTTTCTTTCACATTTCCATCCATGAAACGGGTAAAGAGATAAGCATAAAAACTTTTCCATTCAAGAACGGTATTGTTGGCTGTGGAAACAGAATAATTGGTGAGAAAATTCACTGCCAGCTGCGGATCTGTTTTATACAGACTGGCGGCGGCTTCATCCATGGCGGTCGTAACAGTAATGAATTCTTTTTCGGTAGACTGCTGTAGCTCTTCAACTTCCGGATGGATCAGGCTATAACGGGTATACACAAAGTTTGATATCTGGTTGAACACCCAGAAACCTGCATCATCTACAAATTCCATCATGGCGCCATATCCCCTGGCAATTTTTTCGGGTGCTTTTGTCGAACATGAATAAATTGGCATATACACGGAGCTTGCCGCATCATCAACGCCAAACCAGAAAATGCCACCAATTCTCAGGGGCAGCCAGTTCCGGCTCTGGGCAATAAATGAAAAACCCGTTTGCTGTGTGGAGGTAGCCCTTTCGTTGCAATAGGTAACATCGTCGACCTTCCATGTGAGTGGACGCCAGCGATATGGTTTCTGAAAAGGCCCGGCACCGATATCCTTACGCATATCAAGCTCGGTTCCTTCGAGGTGATTCCGCATAAAGTTCATCATATCATGAACAGAGATCTTACGTTCAGGCTTGATCCACAAGGGCATACGGTTGCTGGCAAAACCATTGGGGTTTTTACTGCCATTGGCAAATTTATCATGATGTTCAATATGGCCTTTTACATAGTCGAAATACTGTTCCATGTCGCTGTGTACGTCATTGAACATAGCCCAGACTCTGACTTCACAAAAACGGGCACCTCCAAAATCAACGGGAGCATAAACATCGGAAAAGCTAAAGTCCTTGTCTTTGCCTTTGTAAAACTCTTTTTCTTTTGCAAAGGAAATAACGTCTGCTGCATAAACACATGCGATATCCTGCTCAAAGATCTTATCTCTGTCATCAAAACTGATAGAAGTTTTTCCATCGGCAAGTGGGAAAGTAGTGATTCTGGCCTGGTTGGCATGCGCACAAATATAACCATCCGGCACCCTGCGGGCTACCCAGACAGCACCTTTATAACCCTCGCCTTTACCGATCAGTTCCATGATCCAGGCCTCATTGGGGTCAGATACAGAAAAAGATTCACCAACACTATAATATCCGTATTTTTCGACAAGGCTTCCCATGTTGAGGATCGCTTCGCGGGCATTTTTTGAGCGTTGCAGGGAAAGAAACATCAGATTACCATAATCCATGATCGCCCCGGGTTGTTTGCTGAGCTCTGACAGGCCTCCGTATGTTGTTTCTCCGATAGCGACCTGGTATTCGTTCATATTACCGGTAACATTATAAGTTTCCATGACCTGGTCAATCTGTCCAAGATATTTTCCGGTATCCCATTCATAGATATCCAGTTTCGCCCCCTCAGGGTAAATGGCAGCAGGCCAGTGGTAAAG
>JAIOSQ010000340.1 GCA_021107535.1 Bacteroidales bacterium
AATTTGAAGTGAAGCTTAAGCTGTTCCAGGGCAGCTCATAACCCAGCATGCTGCAATGTTTGAATGCACGTCGCCCTTCCTCAAATATGGTTTTGTGATCCTGGTGAATATCCTGCGAATTGGGCATAACAACAATATCCGGCCGGATTGAATTCCTTAGAAGGATCATGGCTTCGAGGATGTCCTGTCTGTGCTCTGGAAACTTCCTTACCGGGAATTCATAAGTATAGATGTGCTTATCAGGAATTCCCAGTAGTTTAGCGGATGCCTGCAATTCTGTATACAGTGTGTCCGGTGCAAATCCCTCCGGGAGCGACTGCAAGCACGGAGAAAAGGCTGCATAAAAAATTTCATTTTCCTTGCTCCAACGGGCAATGCTCCCACCACAGGAATATTCCGGGTCATCCGGATGCGGGGCAAGCAGGAGAATCTTTTTCCCTTTTATCATATAATCTTTGTTTTATGTTTCCTGTCTGTCGGGTTTATACGGAGGCAGTTTTTTTTGTTCATGTTTTATCGTGCCAGCTTGAGAATATTTCCAACGAAGGAAGAAATATCATAATTATTGATAAAGACCTTATTCAGTTCAAATATCAGTGGATATTCATTGATCTCGGATTCATTCAGGATTTCCTGACAAATGATGTTCACCGCCATTTTGCCTTCCAGTACCACCTTGTCGGAGATATCTCTCGTAAAAAATCCTTTGCCGATCAATAACCCCAGGGTACGGTTCCGGCTAAGGTCGTTCAGTGCGGTGAGACTAAAATCTCCATAACCACAGTAATGGAACATAGATTCCTGCTTACCGCCGCAGCGAAGCAGTATCCGTCGCATCTCATCGAATGCTCTTGTTAAAACGAGAAACCTGAGGTTGGGGGAGTTGAAGTGGGCATCGACGATTCCCAGTATGATGGCATAAATATTTTTAAGGATACTGAGGATCTCAACACCTTCAACATCGGTGGTGAAATCAAGGTATATGGGAGTATCACTGAAAATATCCCTGTTCTTTTTACAAAGTTTTTCATCCAAAGAAGCAAAGGTAAGGGCAGTAGGGGCGGCATTTATGATCTCCCTGGCGAAGGTGGGGCCCTTCATGCTGCATATGGGATTTTCAATCATTTTCCCAAGACAGCTGGTAATGGTTTTCTTCCCGCATCCGAATCCCTTGGCCAGGTTAATAAGGATTACATGATCATTGATGTGTTCCTTATTTTGAAGTACAAAATCAACGGTGATGAAGGAGGGAATGGCAAGAAAGAGAATATCGGCCTGCTGAAGATCGTGCACATCGGTTGTAGCCACAAGTTTCGGGCTGAGAGGTGCATTTGGGAAATAGTCCGGGTTAATATGTCGCTCGTTTATCGATTCTGCAACATGATCCTCTATGGTATAAAGCGTAACCTTCCGGCCCGAACGGGCCAGGGTATTCCCCATGGCTGTCCCAATGGAGCCGGCACCGGCAAAAAAGATATTTGGCTTATTGAGGTTCAAGGTTTGTAAGTGATTAATGCAAAAAGGCAAATATAAGGAGATTTGCGGAAGCTAGTGTTTATATAGTGAAGTGTCCCTATGTATGCAGACGGAACTATTACTGTTTCAGGACCTTAAAAGTTTGTGTTTGTTCCTTTTCTGATGGTGTGACCATGAGTAAATAGATAGCAGGAGGGAGGCCTTTTTCAACAGTCATCTTGCTTATATTCTCTTCTGAAAGCAATAATCGCCCGTTCAGGTCGTATAATTTTGCCCGGTAGACCTGCTTGCTGAAAATAATATTCTCCTCGAAAGGATTTGGGTAAAAATGAATGTCTTCTGTGAGATCATCCTCCTGTATACCAGTACTCAGGAAAGCATGGATATACCCGATGTAAGCATCTTTCATTCCATAATTTGAAATGAAATGATGACCCCAATATAGGTAATCACTACTAAAGTAACCTGTAAAATAAATATTCCATGGTTCTTCGAATACCAGATTGCTACATTCTTCATCTTCTGTATCACCGGCAGAACGCACCCATATCAGATCGCCCTTGGGAGTATATTTTGCAATTGCAAAATCACGACCACCATTGTTTTTTATAATAATATCCTCAAACTGTATATCGGCAAAAAAAAGCGCAGCTAAATATATATTGCCTTCATTATCATGATCGAGATCATCTGATCTGTCATAATCAAGGCTATGGATCTGCCTGGCCCATTGAGGTTCAAAATCAGAACTGTACTTAATAAAGGCAATGTCAAACTGGCCTCCTTCTGTTTTTAATGTGTCCTTCCCGAAAACAAAGGTGTTTTTAAAGTATCCTGATATGTATATATTGTGTTCGGCATCACATGTAATGCCATAATACTGCTGGTCGTAAGCATCAGTATGTGAATCTGCCCATTGAATGTTTCCATCCAGGTCTATTTTTGTTACATAAGAAGCACGGACACTGGATAGGTTGGGGAAAGTGTAATCTCCAAAGGTGATTTCCTGGCTATGAAATCCCCCTGTGATGTATACATTATCCTGCTTATCCACACACATGCCCCAGATAAAATCATGATCATTTCCTCCAAAAGAATGTGCCCATAGCAAGGATCCATCCGGATCAAATTTGGCAAGAAATACATCGATGCCTCCATTATTATTTAATGTTGTGTCCCCGATAGAGATAGATGTGCCGGTATATTGTCCGCCAACATATATGTTTCCTTCGGAGTCGATGGCAAGTTTTTTGCCTTCAGCATTGAAATAGGATCCCAGACTGACACCCCAGATATTATTTCCCGCGCTGTCATATTTAAGTAGCATTGCATCTTCATTGCCCAGTGCCTGGAGGGTTGAAGGCCCGAAGTTGAAACCTCCTGCGAAGTAACCAGTGACATAGATATTGCCAAGAAAATCAGCTCCCAGGCTATTTGCAGCCTGTTTTAGCGGGCCACCCGGATTATCCATCCATATTGGGGACCCATTAGCATCATATTTTATCACATAGGCATCCGTTAACATTGATTTTCCAGGTAGAGACTGATTTCCTGCAAATATGGTGTCGCTTGCGAAATAGCCACAGGCCAGGACATTGCCTGATGGATCTGTTGTAATATCGGTACCAACATCATCTATGGAACCGTGAATGCCTTTTAACCATTGGGATTGCTGTGCGTTGAGATAATTTATGGCAAAAAATACCAGGATTGCGATGAATGAAGTTTTCATGGCTTTATTGTGAAAAATGTTAAGTCTTAGCAAGATAAGAAAACAAAATAATAATTTCAAGGATTGAAGTATTTATTTAAGTATTTTATATTTAATAGTCAATTAAATGATGCTGTGATTTTCTTTTGTAAATTTACGCATCTTCTTGACCCTAATTGAGGCCATTACGATTTTGAATGATTCATATTATTTGATCAAGAACTTATGCTAATAATTGCTGAGAGTGCATTTAATCATAATGGAGATATAAATTATCTCAAAAATCTTGCTATCGTTGCAAAAAATGCTGGTGCAGATTATTTCACTATACAGATATACGACACAGATGAATTTTGCGATATAAACTATTCAAAATACCAAATTTGTAAGGAAGTTGAATTACAGCAGGAGGATTGGCTCGAATTTTTTAAATTCTGTGACGAAAAAGGTATTGAGTTAATTCCCTGTGTTCTGGATCTAAAGAGTTTTGTTTTTTCTTATGATTGTGGCTTCAAACTTATGAAAATTCATGCAACGGATATCCTTAATATTCCTTTTCTAACAGAAATTGCCAGACATGATTGTAAGTTTCTTCTTGAAACTCAATGTGCAACGGTAAGGGATATAAATATTTCTCTCAGTATATTAAAAAATAAGGTAGAAGTTCTCTTTCATGGATTTAGTGATTATCCGACAAAGTTTATTGACCAAAACTTACGAAGTCTGGATTTCATAAGGAAGAAATGGCCGGAATTTAAAATAGGTTTTGCAGACCATACCTTAGATACTACAGGAATCCCCTTGATGGCCCTTGCGAAGGAGGTTGATTATCTGGAAAAACATATCACTCTTGATAGAGAGAATGGCAATTACGACTGGCAGGTATCTCTTGAGCCTGAGGAATATACGGAAATGGTGAATAGTATCAGGGAATATGAGGTAACCTTGGGGCAAGAATGGAAGCATCCTCGACCGGCCGAAGCAGTTTATCGCGATATTATGTACAAGAAATATCTTGAGAAAAACAGTGGGCTCAAAGTTATGCGTTCGGATGGTGGAAAAGATTATTATGAATACATCATGTCATCTTACGATAAAAACAAGATCATCGCGACCATCATTGCCCGGCTAAAAAGCTCGCGTTTGACAAGGAAAGTTATGCTGCCATTTAAAAATGACCTTTTGCTTTTTGATCTTATGAAAAGGCTGGAGACTTCAAAGAAACTGTCAAAGATCATTTTGACTACTTCCTATTTAGAAGAAGACAAGGAATTGGTTGATGAAGCTAAAAAGAGAAATCTTCCGGTATATTCAGGTCATCCACTTTCGGTAATCGATCGCATGCTTGATATGGCAGAGGCAGAAAAAGCAGGGGCTGTTGTTAGAATAACCGGAGATAATCCTTTCACTGACCCTGAAATACTTGATATTATGGCCGGACTTTATTTGGAATATGAATTGGATTATGTTCGTGCCAATAATTTGCCATTTGGTGTTTCGGCGGAAATATTCTCTACCTCATATCTTTACCGTTTATACAATAAAATGGAAAACCCATATCAGACGGAGTACTTAACATGGTTTATCATGTTAGATGATACTGCCAGAAAGGGATGTGTTAATGTAAAATTTTATAATCCTGATTTAAAGAGGGTAAATTACTCTGTTGATTACCAAGAGGATTATGATAGGTGTCTGGAGGTAATGTCCAAGATTCCCAAAGATGATTTTGCCAATATCACCATCAAAGAGATTGTAGAGAATTCTGATTTTTCTTCACTTGTTGACCTTGAAAAAAGTATAAAACTTCCTGAGGCAAAATCCATTACTTTCAAAGAGTATTTTGATAGGCTTGATAATATGGATTATGTAATCAAGGTACCTTATGAATTTTAGTCCTGTAACAAATAATGTTTAAACAATAATATGAGATCAACATATATAATTGGCGAAATAGGGCAAAATCATAATGGATCCATGGATATTGCAAAAAAGTTAATAGACTTTATTGCAAAGCCCATTGTTGATAAGCTCTTTGGCGAATACCTCCAACCCATGGACGCGGTCAAGTTCACCAAACGTGATCTTGCAGAAGAGCTCTCCGACAGCGAAATGAAACGCCCTTATCTCAGCCCGCATTCATTTGGTAAAACCTATGGTGAGCACCGTGCCTTCCTTGAACTGGATGATGAACAGCATTTTGAGTTGTACACATATGCGAAAAGCAAGGGCCTCGGTTTTGTGGAAACCCTGTGTGCCAGGGGATGCCTTTCGATGTTTCGGTATTTTGAACCTGACAGGCTGAAAGTTGCTTCCCGTGACCTGACCAACCTGCCCTTGCTGGCTGCCATGGCTGAGACAAAGATCCCTATGATACTCTCCACAGGAATGGGAGGTAAGGAAGAACTTGATAATGCACTTGAGGTGATCACAGCCTATCACAGCAATGTTTCGATTTTACATTGCCTGTCACAGTACCCCTCAGAATACAAGAATATTAACCTGAATACCATTCCTTACCTCATCAGCGAATACCCGGAATATACCATCGGCTATTCCGATCACAGCATCGGGATCGTGATCCCTGTGGCTGCAGTGGCACTGGGAGCCAGGATCATAGAAAAGCACATTACCCTCGACCGGAACATGAAAGGGACTGACCACAAGGGGTCCCTGGGAACGGATGGGATCTGGCGTATGGTCAGGGACATACGGAATATTGAAATGTCGATGGGGGGAAAAGAGATGTTTGTTTCGGAGGCAGTTGCCGAAACTAAAATAAAACTGGAACGTTCTGTGGCATCCACGAGGATGATCAAAAAAGGGGAAGTAATCGGGGAGGAAGATCTGCACCTGCTCAGCCCGGGCGACGGTTTTAAATGGGAAGAAAGGAATAAAGTGCTGAAAAAGGAGGCGCTCAGGGATATCCCAAAAGATGAGATCATTTATGAAAACATGATACAATGAAAGAGATCAAATTATTTCTGACCGATGTCGACGGTGTCTGGACCGACGGCGGTATGTATTACGACAATGAAGGAAATGAATTGAAAAAATTCAATACATCCGATAGTGCCGGAGTACTCTTTCTAAGGATGATGGACATCCCTCTGGGGATCATTACTGGGGAAGATACGGAGATCGTCAGGCGCAGGGCAAAGAAACTGGGCATTGATATTTTGCATATGGGTGTACGGAATAAGCTGTCAGTTGTGAAGAAGATCTGTGAGGAGATGAATATCAGCCTGCCGGAAGTGGCATACCTTGGCGATGACATCATCGACATTCCCGTTTTTGAAGAAGTTGGTTTGAGTGCTGCCCCTGCAGATTCCCCCGATTATGTGCGCAAGCATGCCGACTGGACCCTTGAAAAACATGGTGGAGAAGGTGTGTTCAGAGAGTTTGTGGAACGCTACCTTAGCGAAAGAGGATTACTGGATGAAGCATTACAACGCTATCTGTCGAAGATCCGATAAATCAGTGAGACTTTAATTTTGAGAAACAAAATTATTTAGCCGAACTGACCCTGAGCGGCAGTCGAGGGATCTCCAGGGAGATTCATATGCAACTGCAAAAGCAATCAACATAAGTCTCACAGTCTCTGATTCCCTGATTCCTTGATTCCTTGATTCCTTGATTCCCTATGTCTCCCTATAGTGAGCCAATAAACTCCAGCGTCCTATCAACCGCTTTCCCATCAATGGCATATGCATATTTTGAAATGAAATCATCATAAGCTTTTTTGTCAATGCTTGATTTCCCTGACAGGATGTCTTTAATAAGTTCCCTGAGTTCCTGCTCGTTGCTTGCCTGGAATGCAACCCCTTCCTTATGGTAGTTCTGAATATCCTGTTTCAGATGGTCGAGAATGATGAGGGGCTTGCCGAAGTATACTGTTTCCGTTCCTACAGTAGAGAAACATGTAATAAGTAGATCACAAACAGAAATCAGTAAATACAGATCAACCCGGTGGGTGATCTCTATCCTGTCCAGGCCTGCCTTTTTTGCCAGTCCTGCATAATATTTCTTATTGTTGATCTCGTTCGGGTGAAGTTTGATCACCAGAAATGCCTCAGGTATTGCTTTTACGGCATTTATTACATCCAGGGCAGCTCTTTCCCTTAAACGGGGATCACGCTGTGGCTGGGATGCAAAGACAATAAGCTTATTCTTCTCGCTGATACCCGGAAAAACCTGCTCCTTACCGACCTTGGAATCTGTAAGATGTGGGATAATATCAGTTCTGATCTGTCCGCACACATAAGAAGAATGAACAGGGTAATGCCCTTTATTGATAAGGAAATCCTTCCAGAAACTCCCCCATATCAGGCTATGATCCGGCACTACCTGCCTGTCACAGTCAGCATAGGTGTATATATAAGAAGGATGCAGGTCATGCAGGTTTCCGTGTTGCACCCCAATGGTCTTGATCCCACAACTTCTGGCGGCATCAAGTATGGATTTAAATGCCGGACTGGTTTCAGCCACTGTCGTGATGGTCTTAAAAGAATGCTTCCGGAAAAACTTCTGATAGGCCAGGTACTTGATGAGATAAAAATTAGTGGCATCTCTGAAAGATCTGTAAATGACGATCAGCAGCTTTTCATCTTCTTCTTTACACAATTCTTCCAGCTTATTCAGGGAATCGTGGATATCACGTAAAAGTTTTTTCTTTTTTTCCCTAAGCCTGCCTGAAAGGAAGTA
This sequence comes from Bacteroidales bacterium, assembly GCA_021107535.1. Classification (GTDB taxonomy): domain Bacteria; phylum Bacteroidota; class Bacteroidia; order Bacteroidales; family B18-G4; genus B18-G4. Next base: position 7,892 of record JAIOSQ010000340.1, read on the forward strand.
TTTTAAAAGTAAGGGCTCACCAAAAAACCTGTTCTTCCTGCTTCCTTTGCCGAACAGATTGTCTCTGTTTAAGCTGATCTTTGCGTCATCACTCAGCTTTGGTTGCACTGCTTCATCAATGATGAGGAAATCTTTTCCGGCTTTGTCAAGCAGATAGCCAATTACATAATTGCCTTTGCGTTCTTTTAAGGTATTGATGTCCAGAAAAGCTTGCCTTTTCGTGACATCCATGATGATATGATCTGGCTTTCTGAGTTTGTGGTATGAGAAAATATTCAGCAGAAAGCGAGATTTTAATATCATCAGGTAACGGATGATGGAATAATAATTTCTTTTTGTCCTGGCTTCAGTATCGCTCAATAATAGCGAAACCTTATCCGGCAATTGTAACTTTTGAAGGAAGTGATTTGATGTATAATATTTCACTTCCTCATACTCCTCCGCCAGCCTGTTGACTTCCGCCTGCTCGTATTTCAGATTACGCATCCGGAAATAGGCCCTGAATTTATGGTAATACCAGATGCTGCTGCCTTCAAATCCAAGCCAATCCACTACCGCCTTTCCACCCATCATCTTATCCCCGAATGATATTACGAAGTCCATCGTTTCATAATTTATCCTTTTCTTCTCTTCTTCACTGATGTCGTAATTACCCTGTGTGAATGATTGCAGGCGGCCAGGCAGGGATACATCAGAAAACAATGCATATACACCTGTTTCAATCTTGCCCAGGATATCCGCTGACTCCGTATCCGTTAGCGGTCGTTTTATGATGATGGCCTTCATCTGATATACTTATGTATAATTTGACGGATCTCTGTTTTATATAAAATGGATAAGCTAGCAGCAATTACCATGATAACCACTGCGGAGGTCAGATATGGACTGAGGCCAAAGTTGATCTTCAACACTTCAAGGAGGCCGGTTAAAAAGACAATGGCAAAGGGGTAAAAAAGCAATTTTTTCTTATTCCACCTGATACCGGTAAGTTTCCTGCTGATAAAATAAAAGGCAATGGCCTGTATGAATAAGGCAGCAAACATAGCAATGATCACCCCGTAAAAGCTCAAATATGGAACAAGCAGAAAGTTCAGCCCTAAATTTGCAGCTAGGGCAAGGGTATTGATATAGAAGAAGTAAATCGTTTTCTTCTTGAAATAAACACCGTAAGAGAAGACCAGGAATTGTGTTCTGATAATAAATTTTACAAAAATAATGGTGATCAGCCCATAGGCAAGTCTTAAATCTGTCTCGTAGAATAAGGTCAGGTAAAGCATGGCAGGGATGATGGCCATGGCAATGAGCACCTGTGTCTGTGCCAGCAGGAGGTTTGATAGTTTTTTAATGTTTTCTGTATTTTCTTTAATGCCGGCATCCATGAAACGGTAGATTTCCGGCTGTGCAGCACTCTGGATGCCGATCAGGATTTTTTCAAAACCAAGTGCCAGGGTAATAGCCACCACGTATATACCCAGGTTGACCGGCTGGTTTTCCAGGAATAAACGTTCGGCATTTGTGATCCCCCAAAGGAGAATGGCAAACTGAAAAAGAGGATAGGCAAAACGGTTTAGTTCTTTCAGCAGTTTAAAATCGAATTTAAAACCGCAGGTATAATAGGTGTAAGCCAAAACCACGATGCTGGTGATGCTGCTTCCAATGGCACCACCATAAACAAAGCCAATGAATGACATGTCATAATAGAACACACCGATTACCTGGAATCCGCTTCTGAGAATACCGAGGGAAACATTAAGCAGGATAAATCTGAATACCTTTTTTTCATTTCTGTACAGGGCGGCAGCTGTCATATTGATGGCCCTGTTGATCCCGATGATAATGGCTGCAAAACCATAAGTGGAGAAATCCTGCAAGGCTGCTTGGGAGAATATACTTCCTATATAATCGCGAAACACCCAGGCCAGCCCCAGGATGATCAATCCCCGAAAAAGGATTGAACTCAGGACAGTAGACACCAGTCTGTGATATCCCGATTCCTTATCCTTGTGATCATAATAAAATCTGACAATGGCATTTCCCATGGAGAACAGGGCGATGGTTAACGCCAGGCTGGTAATGATCTCACTCATTCCCAATTGAGAGAAATCAACCGGGCCCATTCTGTCGGGCCCTTCAATAATCGGCCAGATGATAAGCTGCAGGCCCGGTGGCAGGGCTGCCACAACCACGTAAATAGCGGATAGCTTAAAATACTCCTTGAGGTTTAGCTTCATGCAAAGGAATTATTCAAAGCAAAAATAGGGATTCTGATCGATAATAGTATTAATTTAAGTTAAGTATTCTGTATGCAGAAATGTAAAATATGTTATATTTGCTTATAAGATAAATCAATCTTTTTTTATTAAAATGAAAGCCCTGGTACAGATATACTCATTTATCCTATCATACCTGGTTTATTCAATTTTCTTTTTTCTTTTTTCTTTATCATTATCTGGGCAGGTTTATTTCCAAAGGACGATTGGTACATCATTGACGGAAAATGCATATTCATTTCTTCAGATTGAGAATGGATACATTATTGTAGGAACAACAAATAGTTCTGGAGCAGGTAATGATGATATTTTGATTTTGAAAACAGATTTAAATTTCAATACTGTTTGGAGCAAAACTATTGGTGGGAATCAGAATGATTTCCCACGTTCCATTATTGCATGTTCAGATGGAGGTTATGCAATCCTTGGTAGCACTTTTAGTTTTGGAGTGGGTGATGAGGAGATCATACTAATAAAATTATCACAAGACCTGGAATTGCAATGGGTAAAGACTTATGGAAGAAGTAATGCGGAAAGAGGGTTTTGTATTATCGAAGATTCTGATGGATATATAATAGGGGGTACTACCACAAGTGGCAAAGGTGCTCTGGTAATCAAAACAGATCTCTCAGGTAGTGTAATTTGGAGCAGAACTTATGGATTTAATGCCAGTTCTGCCAGATGTTTTAATGTATTGAAGACCGAAGATGGCAACTATCTTTTCGATGGTCCATTCAAACGCTCATCCCAGGACTTTGCTTATATGCTGATCGAAGTCAATCCTTCTGGTAATTTGATTATGGCAAAATCATACAATGGCAATGGTAATGACCACACAAGGGATATTCTGAAAGTTGATGGAGATGGATATTATGTGTTTGGTCATTCAACATCATTTGGTAATGGGAGTTGGGATTTTCTGTTATTAAAGGTTGACTTATATGGCAATTTTCAATGGGCAAGGAATTATGGCAATATAGAAGACTTATGGTCCTCAGAAATCCTTCTGACAAGTGATAATAATTTATTATTAACAGGACATAATGGGGTGTTTGGAGATACAGACAACGATATTGTGATTTTAAAATGTGATATGACAGGAAATCTGCTATGGTCTAAAAGTTATGGGGGGAGTGGTGTTGAAAATCAGAAGTTTGGAAACCATGAAACTGTATGTGAAATTGACAATAGCTTTTTCCTTGCAATAGGACAAACAAGTAGTTTTGGTGTTGGCTCAGAAGATATTTACATGATTGCATTTGATGATCAGGGCTTTTCTGCCTGTAATGTGTTTAACTATCACTTAACCATTAATAATCCCACACTTGTTGGCGAAAACATTGCCTTACCGGTTAATAATTTTGATGTATTGGTTAATGAACCTTCACTTACCTTGGAAAATATTGATCTTATTGATTCTTTGTTGTGTCCTGTATTACTGACACCAATTGCCGGTTTTCAGGCAAACAATACTATTATTTGCTCTGGTAATTGTATTGACTTTACTGACCTGTCTTTAAACCAACCATCAATGTGGAACTGGTATTTTGAAGGTGCGCAACCAGATACATCATCTCTGCAATTTCCTCTTAATATTTGTTATTCGGATACAGGCTGTTTTGACGTTCAACTAATCGTGTCAAATATCAGTGGTTCAGATACCCTAACTTTAAATGATTACATCTGTGTCAAGCCAATACCTGAGATTTCATTAGGAAATGATACTGTTTTATGTTTGTCGGATACTTTCACTTTGCAGGGTCCGCCTGGTAATAATATTTACTTATGGAGTAATGGATCAACCGGATCGCAACTCAGCATAAATTCATCAGGGAATTACTGGTTAAGAGTAGAAAGTGAATATGGATGTGTTGCGAATGATACGATCAGGGTTTACTTCGGTTATGCTAAATATGCTAATCTTGGCAATGATTCAACTATTTGTCAGGGAGAAATGATAATTCTGGATCCAGGTGCAGGATATTCATCTTATGTATGGCAGGATGGATCAACGCAACAAGAATTCAATGTTTTTACTTCTGGTGTGTATTGGGTAGAAGTTACTGATAGTTTGGGATGTGTAAAATATGATACTGTAGTTATCGATATGATTGAGGTCCCTGATTTGTTCATTGGAAATGATACTAATATATGTGATAACTCAATTCTCCTTGATGCCGGACATGGTTTTGATAATTATGTCTGGCAGGATGGGTTTCTTGGTCAACAGTACACCGTAACATTTCCTGGTGTTTATTGGGTTACTGCTGATGTGCAAGGATGCGTTAATAGTGATACTATATTGATAGTTCTGGATTGTCCATCTAATCTTTGGTTCCCGAATTGTTTTACCCCTAATGCTGATGGAGTAAATGATAAATTCAAACCTGAATACGAAAATATTTTCCAGTATCAACTATACGTTTTTAACCGTTGGGGGCAACTCATTTATGACTCAAACAATATTGATGAAGGTTGGGATGGCACAATAAAAGGAAGAAAATGCCCCTTTGGTGTTTACTTTTTCATCGCTGAATATAGAGAAGGAAAGAATGGTATAAATAGATCAGTTTCCGGATCCATAACATTACTAAGATAATATTATTCACCTCAGCAAGATCGCACTCCCTTAGAGTGAATGAGATACATTACAACCTTTGGGGATACCTGCTCACAATCATTTCTTGCTTTGAATTGCATATTTCCTTAACTTTACATTTATTTTACTGCAGAACCAATGAGGGCATTCAAGGAAAATAATCAATGCTTTTCTGGCGCTACTGCTTTTAGCACGTGTATTCTCTATTTCTGCATTTTTTCATCAATCATACTTTTTTCAACTTATCAGCTGCAAGCTCAAACCGAACTTCAGTTTTCCTTCGGCGGCCCCCAGGATGATTTTGGCAGAATGGCTTTGCAGACTGATGACAATGGGTTTATGATTCTGGGGACTACCTTCAGTTACGGCCAGGGACATCAAGATATTCTACTTACCAGGACAGATTCTCTTGGAAATATTTTGTGGTCAAAGACCTTTGGTACCACCGACCGGGATGTGGGTTATACTATTAAAAAAGACCATGGAGGTGGATATATTCTCATCGGCTGGGTCCGCACAGCGCTTCCATCTAATGATGATTGGTATATTTTAAAATTTGATGATAACGGAAATGTTTTGCAGGAAAAATTCCTTGGAGGAGTTCCTGACGATGAGATCATGAACTTTGAACTGACAAGTGATGGCGGGTATATCTTTTGTGGAAGCAGCAGGTCATTTGGTCTTGATGGTGTAGATCTGTGGATCGTAAAAACAGATGTTAACCTGAATGTGCAATGGAATAAAACTTATACTACCGGTATAAGTGAACATAGCAGGTGTATCCTGGAAACATCCGACAATCATTTTATCTTCGTTGGAAATGTGAACAGTCCCAATCAGCCGGACCGAAATATACTCTTGATGTACTTGAGCAGCATCGGGGATACGGTATGGGTTAAGGAATTTGGAGCAGCCCCATTTGATGATGGCAGATCTCTGGTCATCACCAGTGATGGAAACTTTCTTGTGCTGGGCTATACTGAAAGCTATGGGGTAGGAGGCAGGGATATACTGCTATTCAAGATAACTCCTGCCGGGAATGTTCTGTGGGCCAAAACTTATGGCGGGACAGGGGATGAAGAAGCTTTTCACCTTGTCAGCAGCTCTGCCGGGAATCACATGATTGCAGGGACAACAACAAGCTTTGGCAATGGCGGAAAAGACCTTATTCTACTCAATGTTGATGATAATGGCAATCTTATCCGGGCCAATACAATCGGGGGTAGCATGGATGAGGGAGCGGCATATTTATCAGTAGCCAATGATGCAGCTTATGTGGTTTCATGTGGTACATCGAGCTATGGAAATGGAGGCCAGGATATCCTCACCATCAAAACCGACCAGGAAGGAAATTCATGCTGTACCCAGGAAATTATTGGGCTGGCCGTGCAAAATGTCAATCTGGCATACTCCGGGATCAGTGCAGATACCAGCAGTGGTATGGACCATCCCAGCCATACCATCAGTACTCAAAATGTAAATCCACCGTCAGATCTTCTGTGTTATGGTGGTATTAAGATCATTGGTGAAGATACGGTGTGCTCAGACAATAGCTCATACAAGTATACCCTGTCACCACAATTTGATTTCAGCTTTCAATGGACCTTGCCCCCGGGAGCCACCATTACAAGTTCCATTGGTGATACAGTGATTTTTGTGCAGTTTGGGACCCAATCGGGCTATATTTATGTTATTCATACCAATGGTTGTGACCCTGATCCATTTGATTCCCTGTATGTTAATGTTGTTGTGAATGCTTCGGCTTACGCCGGGTCTGATGAATCAATCTGCCAGGGTTCGTTTTGGGATTTTAATAATTCGACCAATCTACCGGTAGCTGCATCTTATGATTCTATCAAATGGGTAGGAGGATTGGGCAGCTTTAATGATCCTTACCAGGTACGGCCAATATATTATCCGCTTCCAGGTGAATTAGGTGCCGTCACTTTATCACTGATTGCCTATGGTGTTCCTCCTTGTGGGAATGATACCAATTCCATGGTATTGACGATCAATACCAACCCAAGCTGCGATTTTATTATGACCCCGCTTGATACCGTTTGTATCAATGAACTGGTATTCTTTGTGGGAAATGGGACAGGTGATATCATTTCCTGGGACTGGAATTTTGGTGACGGCAATACCGGTTCAGGGCAAAGCGTATCACATTCCTACACAAATCCGGGTTTGTTCAATATCATGTTGGTGGTATCGAATCTCAATGGATGTACAGATACTTCTGTATATCAAAAGACTGTTATTGATCCCATAATCGATTTTATCGCCAGCCCGGAACCTTCTTGTGAGGGTGATACTGTGTTTTTTCAGGCCATAGGAAATTATGGTTTTTCTACCTGGGAATGGGATTTCGGGGATGGAAATTCAGGTTTCGGGAAAAATGTATGGCATATCTATTCTGGTCCGGGCATATATAATGTAACACTTACACTATGTACAAAGACTGTTAGCCACTTTCATGAAGTATTGGAACCACCTGCAGTATTTGCAGGTTCCGATGAATCAATCTGTGAACACATCCCATTCGACTTTGCTTCGGCCGCCAGTCCGGCATTTGCGATGAACTATGATTCCCTGAGGTGGTTCGGCGGCATGGGAATATTTAATGATCCTGGCATCTTACATCCCATCTACACACCGGCACCGGGCGAATTGGGAGTAATCAATTTTATGCTGGTAGCATATGCTCTCCTGCCCTGTAGCAATGACACCTCCTACATGACCCTGAGGGTCTTCGACGGCCCGGAAGCAGATTTTACCATCACTCCGGGAGACTCCATCTGTGTGGATGAAGTGATCGCTTTCGATGCTACCTCTTCTACCAATATCACCAGCTGGCTGTGGGACTTCGGGGACGGAAATTTCGGATCAGGACAAAATGTAGTTCACACCTATGGCCTGGCAGGAACCTACGATATTATCCTGGTCGTGACCAATGACGATAACTGTACCGATACCGTTGTGTATTCGATAGAAGTCTTTGAACTGCCGGTGGCTGATTTCACTGTAGCCCCTGGCAATTCCATTTGCCGCCTGGAAGAACTTACTTTTAACGGATCATCTTCCACCACCATCCTTAACTGGTACTGGGACTTCGGTGATGGAAATACTGCAAACGGCCAAAACACTACCCATACTTACGCCATAGCAGGCACTTATGATGTGTCCCTCATTGTTTACAACGAAAATAGCTGCCGCGATACCATAGTACAGCAGGTGAACATTTTTGAACTTCCCGTATGCGATTTTACCATCTCCCCCAATGATACTTCCTGCGTAGATGAGCTGATCACCTTTACCGGGACAGGAACTGCGGATATCACCATTTGGGATTGGGATTTCGATGACGGCAATGTGGGCAGCGGACAGGTAGTTACACACACGTATCTGAGCCCTGGAACATACAACATCTCCCTTATCGTTACAAATAGCGATGGCTGCCAGGATACCATGATCCATCAACGGGTGGTCGTGGAGCCGGTCATAGATTTTACCATGAGCCCCTCACCAGGCTGTGAAGGACATATCGTGAATTTTTTCGGCATCGGGAACTATAGCTTTACTAATTATGTCTGGGACTTTGGTGATGGCAATAGCGCCATTGGAAAGAATACCAGTCATATCTTCACAATAGCAAATACCTACACGATTACATTAACTTTCTGCACCTCACAGGTGCAGCACGATATCCAGATCAATCCCCAGGCACTTGCTTTTGCCGGACAGGATACCATGTCTTGCGAGGATGTGCCTTTCGATCTGTCAACCATGCCCATTCCGCCCATGGCATCCAACTACAGTTCTATTCTTTGGTATGGCGGCCTGGGAACATTCAATGATCCGACTTTGGTAGGTCCGGTTTATACTCCGGAAGATAATGAATACGGATTTGTTACACTTTATATGGTAGCATACGGAATTTCCCCATGCATGAACGATACTTCATCGATGGTAATTGAAGTGATCCCGGGTGCATACGCATTTGCAGGCTCAGACGAGGACCATTGCCAGGGAGAACCATACGATTTTGCAAATTCCACTTTACTTCCGGCTGCATATAATGAGAACTACAGGATGTGGTCAGGAGGGGCTGGCTTTTTTGTTGATCCCACTGCAGAAGTGCCTGTATACGTCCCCGCTCCTAATGAGGTTGGGCCCGTTCAACTCACTCTGATAGCATCAAACATCCTGAATTGCGATTCCATCGATGATATGATCCTGGCCATTCATCCTGTATTTTATGAAACACAGAGCGACAGCATTTGCTATGGAGATTCCTTGCAATTGCCCGGGGGGACCTGGGTGAATACCAGCGGCTTCTACTATGATACCCTGGTGTCGGTATGGAGCTGCGACAGTATTATAGGAACCAATCTTTTCGTTTACCCGCAGATTGATGCTGACTTTTCAATATCACCCAATGATTCCACCTGTATCGGTGAAATTGTATTCTTTACAAAAACGGGTACCGCTAACCTTGTGAGCTGGCTCTGGGACTTTGGTGATGGAAATACTTCCTCTGACCCTAACCCGGGACATGCCTATAGCACAGTTGGTTCATTTTCCGTAAGCTTTTCATATACAGATGACCTTGGTTGTTTTGATCAGATTTCACACAATGTGTATGTGTTTGAGCATCCGGATGTGGATTTTACTACCAATGTGAGCTCTGCCTGTATCAATGCCGAATTCATTTTCTATGGTTTCAGTTCAGATGATATCTTGTTCTGGGAATGGGATTTCGGGGACGGAAGCACCGGTTCAGGACAAAATGTAACACATATTTATACTACATACGGTGCCCATCAGGTAACACTGACTGTGACAGCAACCAACCTTTGCCAGAGCACGATTACCAAAACCATCTTTGTAGCAGAGCCCCCAACGGCAGACTTTACCTACAACATTTATAAGTGCGACACCATACAGTTTACCGACCTTTCTACTGCCCCGCAAGGCTATTTCCTGGTTGAATGGGAATGGGATTTCG